>JBDUAG010000484.1:0-3644 GCA_040004785.1 Burkholderiales bacterium
TCATCCGCTCGCAGACCGGCGACTTCACGCGCGCCAAGGGCAAGGAGGTGATGGAAGCCTTCCTGAAGGCCGAGGGCAAGAAGATCAACGTGCTCTACGCACACAATGACGACATGGCGATCGGCGCGATCCAGGCCATCGAGGAAGCCGGCCTCAAGCCCGCAAAGGACATCGTCATCGTCTCGATCGATGCCGTGAAGGGCGCGTTCGAGGCGATGATCGCCGGCAAGCTGAACGTCAGCGTCGAGTGCAGCCCGCTGCTTGGGCCGCAGCTGATGCAGGCCGCGAAGGACCTGAAGGCCGGCAAGACGCTGCCCAGGCGCATCGTCACGCAGGAAGGCATCTTCCCGATGGAAGTGGCGGCGAAGGAATTCCCGAGCCGCAAGTACTGACCTCCCTTGAGCCCTCAAGTCGTTCTCGAAGCGCGCGGGCTGACCCGCCGCTTCACGGGTGTCCTCGCCCTCTCGGGCGTGGACTTCCGCCTCCGCACGGGCGAAGTGCATGCGCTGATGGGCCAGAATGGCGCCGGCAAGTCGACGCTGATCAAGGTGCTGACCGGCGTCTACCCGGCCGATGCGGGCGAACTGACGCTGAACGGCGCGTCGATTCACCCGAGCTCGCCGGCGGCGGCGCAGCGGCTGGGCATCAGCACGGTCTATCAGGAGGTGAACCTCTGCCCGAATCTGTCGGTGGCCGAGAACATCTTCGCGGGCCGCTATCCGCGCAAGAGCGCGGCTGGCCTGTGGCGCATCGACTGGGCGCGCATGCAGGTCGATGCGCGTGCGCTGCTCGCGCGGCTCAATCTCGACATCGACGTGACGCGGCTGCTCGCGAGCTACCCCATCGCCGTGCAGCAGATGGTGGCGATCGCGCGCGCGCTGAGCGTCGAGGCCAAGGTGCTGATCCTCGACGAGCCCACGTCCAGCCTCGACGAGCAGGAGGTCGAGCGTCTGTTCGGCGTGCTGCGCCAACTGCGCGGCGACGGTATGGCGATCCTGTTCGTCACGCACTTCTTTGAACAGATGTACGCGATCTCGGACCGCATCACGGTGCTGCGCAACGGCGAACTGGTCGGCGAGTATCTGAAGGCCGAGCTGCCGCCCGCCGCGTTGATCACCGCGATGGTCGGGCGCGAGCTGAGCGCCGCGGCGGGGCGCAACGAGCACGTCAGCGCGGCGACCGGCCCGGCCCTGCTCGAAGCGCGCGGCTTTGGACGGCGCGGCCAGTTGCAACCGGTGGACGTGAGCCTGCGCCGCGGCGAGGTCGTCGGTGTCGGCGGATTGCTCGGCTCGGGCCGAACCGAGCTCGCGCGGCTGCTGTTCGGACTCGACCGCAGCGACAGCGGCGAGCTGCATCTGGACGGCGCGCGCGTGCGCTTCGACAGCCCGGCGCAGGCGATCCGCTTCGGTCTGGGCATGTGCCCCGAAGAGCGCAAGGTCGAAGGCATCGTCGCCGACCTGTCGGTGCGCGAGAACATCGCGCTGGCGTTGCAGGCGCGCTTGGGCATCTGGAAGTACCTGTCGATCGCGCGTCAGAAGGAAATCGCCGATCGCTTCGTGCTGGCGCTGGGCATCAAGACCGCCGACATCGACACCCCGATCGCGCTGCTCTCGGGCGGCAACCAGCAGAAGGTCGTGCTCGCGCGCTGGCTCGCGACCGAGCCGCGGCTGCTGATCCTCGACGAACCGACGCGCGGCATCGATGTCGCGGCCAAGCAGGAAATCATGAACGAAATCTTGTCGCTCGCACGCGGCGGCCTGGCGGTGCTGTTCATCTCGTCGGAGATGGACGAGGTGGTGCGCGTCTCCGACCGCATCGTCGTGATGCGCGACCGCGCCAAGGTCGGCGAGCTACCGGGCAACAGCTCGGAGCACGCCGTCTACCACCTGATCGCGGCGGGCACCTGACGATGCCGCGCCAGCTTCGTCACTCGCTGCTTCAGCACCGCCTGCTCTGGCCGGTTGCCACGCTGCTGCTGCTGCTCGCGGTCAACGCCGTTTTCAACCCCGGCTTCTGGCAACTGCAGTGGCGCGGCGGCCACCTCTACGGCAGCGTCATCGACATCCTGAACCGCGCCGCGCCGCTGGCACTGGTGGCGATGGGCATGACCCTGGTGATCGCGACGCGGGGCATCGACATCTCGGTCGGCGCGGTGGTCGCCATCGCGGCCGCCGTCGCGGCGCTGATGATCGGCGGTGAGCTGGTCGTGAAGGACGGCGTGCAGACGCACGTCAGCCGCTTCCCGATGAGCGTGGCGATCCTCGTGGCGCTCGCGGCCGCAGCGCTGTGCGGGCTCTGGAACGGGCTGCTGGTCGCGAGGGTCGGGATGCAGCCGATCATCGCGACGCTGATCCTGATGGTCGCCGGCCGCGGCATCGCGCAGCTGCTGACCGGCGGCCAGATCATCACGGTCTACTACGCGCCGTTCTTCTTCCTCGGCAACGGCTTCCTGCTCGGCCTGCCATTCGCGGTGTTCATCGCCGCCGCGGTGTGGATCGTGCTGCACCTGCTGATGACGCGCACGGCGCTCGGGCTGTTCATCCAGGCGATCGGCATCAACCCGGCGGCAGCGCGGCTGGCCGGCCTGCACGAGCGGCTCATCACGGTCTGCGTCTACACCTTCTGCGGTTTCGCAGCCGGCGTCGCCGGCCTGGTGATCAGCTCGAACGTGAAGAGCGCCGACGGCAACAACGCCGGCATGCTGATGGAGCTGGACGCGATCCTCGCCGTCACGCTGGGCGGCACGCTGCTCACCGGCGGGCGCTTCAGCCTCGCCGGCAGCGTGCTGGGCGCGCTGATCATCCAGACGCTGACCTCGACGATCTACTCGATCGGCGTGCCGCCCGAGATCAACATGGTCGTGAAGGCCGCCGTCGTTTTCGTCGTGATGCTGATGCAGTCGGCCGAGTTCCGCGCGGCCGTGCGCGGCTGGGTGGTGCGACCCGTCGCGGGTGGCGTGCGATGACGCGGGTGATGCGTTTCGACTCGCGCTACGTGCCGCTGCTCGGCACGATCGCCGTTTTCGTGTTGACCGCGGGCTACGGCTCGGCGGCCTACACCAGCTTCTTCTCGGCCCAGGTCTTCCTGAACCTGCTGATCGACAACGCCTTCCTGTGCATCGTCGGCGTCGGCATGACCTTCGTGATCCTGTCGGGTGGCATCGACCTGTCGGTCGGCTCGGTGATCGCATTGACCACGATGGTCTCGGCCGCACTCGTGCAGCACCACCACTGGAGCGCGGCGCAGGCCATCCCCGTGGTGCTCGCGATCGGCACTGCGTTCGGTGCGCTGATGGGCTGGTTGATCCAGCGCTTTCGCTTGCAGCCGTTCATCGTCACGCTCGCCGGCATGTTCCTCGCCCGCGGGCTCTGCTACCTGATCAGCATCGATTCGATCAGCATCACCGACGCGACCTATGCGTCGATCTCGCAGGCGCGCATTCCCCTTTGGGGCGAGAGTGCGTCGATCACCGTCGGTGCGCTGATCGCGCTCGCCATGCTTGGCGTCGGCATCTGGCTCGCGCACGCGACCGAGTTCGGCCGCACCGTCTACGCGATCGGCGGCAGCGAACCTTCGGCCTTGTTGATGGGCCTGCCGGTGGCGCGCACCACCGTGCTGGTCTACACCTTCAGCGGCTTCTGCTC
>JBDUAG010000485.1:0-3643 GCA_040004785.1 Burkholderiales bacterium
TGCGCATCGACACGCCGATCGAGGTCGAGTACTACCAGCACGGCGGCATCCTGCCATTCGTGCTGCGGCAACTGCTCGCTTAGCGCTTCGACCAGTCGTCTTCGTCGAAGCCGACGGTGATCGCGCCGTCGGCCCACTCGACCACCGGCCGCTTGATCACGCTGGCCTGATCGCGCATCAGCCGCTGCGCGCTCGCCTCGTCGGTCACCGCGGCGCGGGTCGCGTCGTCGAGCTGGCGCCAGGTCGTGCCCTTGCGGTTCAGCACGCGCTCCCAGCCGGCGGCGCGCGTCCAGGCGCCGAGACGATCGGCGGGCACACCGGCCTTCTTGAAGTCATGGAACACCACCTCACGCCCACGCGCCTGCAGCCACGCGCGGGCACGCTTCACGGTGTCGCAGTTCGGGATGCCGTACAGCGTGATCGTCATTGCGATCGATCGCCGTCCCTGCGGCCGTCGCAGACCGGGTCGGGGCCCAGGCCCGCCTCGCGGACCTTCTGGTCGGCGTCACGGATCGAGACCTGAAACCAGAAGCAATCGCCTTGCGGGAAGCGGTAGCTCCAGACATGGATGTGCTCCTGCCAACCCGCGCCGAACACGTCCGACGGGCGGCCCAGGCGCATGCGGACTTCGTCCGCCGCCATGCCGGCCACGATGTTGTCGAAGTTCGCCTGGGTGCGCACCTGTTCCGACGTGACGAGCACGCCCTTTGCGTCGAAGTCGAGCATCCAGGTTTCCTTGCCGGACGAGCCGCGCGCGAACTCGAGCCTGCGGCCGCCGTTCGGCAGCACGTATTCGCCGTTCGGCGGGAACACGCCCTGGCGCGCCGCCGCGATCGGCGTGCCCGGCGGCAGGTTGCCCGGCGTGGTGCAACCCGCGAGTGCGGCGGCGGCGACAAGCGCCGCGACGATGCTGATGTGCTTCATGGTCACTCCATTGTGGACGACTCCTAGAATCGTCCGCTTCATCACCCCGCACCCACCATGCCCGAATCATTGCCCTTCGTGCAAACGCTGGATCACGGAATCCATGTCATCGACACCGGCTTTCACCGGTCGGTGTTCGACGCCAGTTTCCTGATCACCGAGCGCGGCCGCGCGGCCTTCGTGGACACTGGCACCAACCATTCGGTTCCGCGTCTGCTCGCGGCGGTGGCCGCCGCCGGGCTCACGCCCGACGCGGTGGATTTTGTCATCGCCACGCATGTGCATCTCGACCATGCGGGTGGCGTCGGCCTCCTGATGCAGCAGCTGCCCGCGGCCACGCTGGTCGTGCATCCGCTCGGCGCGCGCCACCTGATCGATCCGTCGCGCCTGATGGACAGCGCACGGCGTGTCTACGGCGCCGAGGAGGTGGCGCGCTCGTATGGCGCCGTCGTCGGCGTCGATCCGGCGCGCGTGCTGCGCACCGCAGACGACTTCGTGCTCGATGTCGCGGGGCGGCCGCTGAAGTTTCTCGACACGCCCGGCCACGCCCGGCACCACCACTGCATCTGGGACGAACGCAGCCGCGGCTTCTTCACCGGCGACACCTTCGGCCTCTCGTACCGCGAGTTCGACACCGCCGCGGGCGCGTGGATCATGCCGACCACGACGCCGATCCAGTTCGAGCCCGAGGCGATGCGCCGCTCGGTGCAGCGCATGCTGGCGTACCAGCCCGAGTGCCTGTACCTGACGCACTACGGCCGCGTCACCGAGCCCGCACGTCTAGGTGCGCTGCTGCTGGCGCAGATGGACGAGATGGTGGCGCTTGTGCTCGCGCTGCCGGACGACGAGGCACGCCACGCCGCGATGGTGCGCGGCTTTGGCGAGATTCATTTGAAGCGGCTGCGCACGCACGGCTGCGAACTTGGCGAAGCGCAGATCCTCGAGCTGCTCGCACTCGACCTCGATCTCAACGCCCAGGGCATTGCCGTGTGGCTGAACAAGCGGAATCGATGAATGGAGACCACGATGAACACCGTCCATTTCCACCTCGAAAACCAGGTCGCGATCGTCACCGGTGCGGCGCAAGGCATCGGCGCGGCCTGTGCCGAGCGGCTGTCGCAGGACGGCGCGGCGGTCGCGCTGTGGGACGTCGACGACGCGCGCGGCCAGGCGCTCGCGGCCGGCATCAACGAGCGCGGCCGGCGCGCGATCTACCAGCACTGCAACGTCGCGCGCAAGGTCGAGGTCGATGCGGCCCTGGCCGCCACGCTCGTCGCATTCGGCCGGGTCGATGCGCTGGTCAACAACGCCGGCATCTTCAAGGCCGCGAACTTTCTCGACATCACCGAGGCCGACTGGGACGCCGTCATCGACGTGAACCTGAAAGGCGCGTTCCTCGTCGGTCAGGCGGTGGCGCGGGCGATGCTCGCGAACCCGGGCGGCAGCGGTGGCGCGATCGTCAACATGAGTTCGGTCAATGGCGTGATGGCGATCCCGAGCATCGCGAGCTACAACGCCAGCAAGGGCGGTGTGAACCAGCTCACCCGCGTGATGGCGCTCGCGCTCGCCGACCACCGCATTCGCGTCAACGCGGTCGGTCCGGGCACGATCGCCACCGAACTGGCGAAGAACGCTGTGCTCGGCAGCGACGAAGCCAAGGCCCGCATCATGAGCCGCACGCCGATGCGGCGGCTCGGCGAGCCGAGCGAGATCGCCGATGTGTGCGCGTTCCTCGTCAGCAGCGCCTCCAGCTACATGACCGGCGAGATCGTCTACGTCGACGGCGGCCGGCTGACACTCAACTACACGGTAACGCCATGACCGACACACCCACACCGCTCCCTCCGTTGCCAGGCGGCTGCCTGTGCGGTGCCGTGCGCTATGAGGCGACGCCGACGCACCGCGATGGCTACTACTGCCACTGCCGCATGTGCCAGCTGGCATTCGGCAACACGCGCGCCGCGTTCCTCAACCTGCGCAAGGACGAGGTGCGTTGGCTCGGCGCGGGGCCGGCGTACTACGCCTCGTCGAAAATCGCGCGGCGCGGCTTCTGCGCACATTGCGGCTCGCCCCTGAGCTTCGAGTACCTCGACTCGGAGCGCATGGACTTGTCGGTCGGCAGTCTCGACGAGCCGGCGGCACTGACGCCGATCTCACACTTTGCCGTCGAGTCGCGCATCGCGAACTGGCACGCCGACGACGGCTTGCCAGGCGAGCGCATCGACGAGCATGTGAAGCTCACCGAACGCTGGAAGAAGGCCTACGGTGACGACGTGGTGCCGGGTGCCGAGGCGGCGCGCAAACCTTAGGCCACGTCGTTCATCGCAGCCAGGCACTCGTCGATCACCGCGTGCAGGCGCGCGACGCGCTCGTTGCCGATCTGCGCATTGAACGCGAGCTGCGCGCGTTTCCACTCGCGCTGCGCCTCGGCGCGCTTGTCGCGACCGGCATCGGTCAGGGTCACGAAGCGGCTGCGGCCGTCATCGCCCGGCCCGACCTCGAGCCAGCCGAGCTTCAGCAGCGGCTGCAGATTGCGCGTCAGTGTGGAGGCGTCCATCTCCATCTCGGCGGCGAGGTCACCGGGGCGCACCGGCCCGAGCCGCATCACATTCGAGAGCAGCGAATACTGGGTCGTCTTCAGCCCCGCCGTGCCGACGATGTGATCGAAGTGCTGGCTGACGCGGCGCGACAGCTGCCGCAGCTTGAAGCTGCTGCAACC
>JBDUAG010000486.1:0-3642 GCA_040004785.1 Burkholderiales bacterium
GTCGGTGTGTGCCATGCGCTGCGTCGTCGGCCATTCGACCGACAGCGGCAATGCGACGTTGCCCGGCACAGATTGCGATGCAAGGATCGGCGTGTCAGACAGCGGTGTCTGCGCGTGAGCCACCGGCGCGAGAGCGACCAGGCCGCACATCGCCAAGGCGACTCGGCTCGCCATACGCCGGGCCTGGCCGGCGGCAACGGGGATCGTCGACATCATGATGAACTCGCTTTGCTGGTAAGGCTCATTAAGGGGTGAAGGTGGATTGGAAGAAGGCCTGCGTGTCGCGCGGGCCGATGACGCGTACGCTCAGCCGGTAGACGGCGGATCCGAGGTTCACGGCCTTCGGGGAACTGGCGCCCGCAACGGGGACCAGCGCACGTGTCGCGTTCTGTATCTGGGAGGAACTTCCGCCAGCCGGCGCCGTGTTGCCGGCCATGACGCAGACATTTGGCCCGAGTGACCCGCAGGAGCCCGTGGCGCTCGACATCCGGTCGATGACGTAGCGGATCTTCACGCCCTGGTCAGGCAAATCGATGTCGGGGACTGTCCACTTCGCGGCGAATGCGGCGTCGCTCAGGACCAGGTCGGCGGGAATGCCTTGCACGTTGGCCGGCAGCATCGTGGCGCTGTAGTTGCTGTTCGCGCGATCGGCTGACCGAGCCGTGTCGTTGTCAAGCAGGCCGCCCGGGCGGAAGCTCGTCATGGCCTGGTCGACGGCGCGTTCGCCCTGGTTCTGCAGATCGCGCTTGAAAGCGATGTTGCCCGACATGAACATTGACGTGTTGAACGAGCGCATCAGCGCCACGGCGGCGATCAGCAGCACGATCAGCGCGACCAGGCTGAACAGCAGCACCACACCGCGCTGCCGCGATGCCGAACGGGGTGAGAGGCGGTGTTTCATGGTTCAGGGCGCGTAAAGCGGGTTGCGCAGAGGGACGGTGAACTCGACGGTGCGATACCTGAAGAACAGTTCGTCGCCGGCCAGTACGCGGGTTTGCTTCAGCGCCGGCAGGTCGCCGAACAGCGTCAATGTGGTGCCGGCGGGAATCGGGTCGCGTTCCTGGAGCGAGGTGCGCAGGATCAGCCCGATGCGCACGGCGGCGATGCGGCGCAGCCGAGCCTGGGCCGCCGCGCTGCCGTCGGTCAGCAATGCCTGGGTGTAGCCGGCACCGGCGTTGGCCGGATCGATCCAGGTGTCGACGCTGCCATCGGGATTCGGCGCAGTCGTGTCGACCCCGTACAGCGCGCGCATCTCGACCACGCCATCGGCCATCGGCGTGGGTGCGGTCGTGTTACCGGCAACGCGCAGGAGGTCGAAGTTGAACAGCACGTTGTTGTCCCCGACGCCGTAGAGCAGCATCTGGGGCGGGTTGGAAGGGTTGCTGGCCACGGCCGGAACCGTGCCCATCTGGATCGCGATCGGGCTGGTGCTCCCAACGAGTTCGCTGAGCCCCACGACCGTGCCGCTGTCCCGGGAGTATTCGGCACCGGCGAGGGCAAGTTGATCGGCCGTGACACTTCCCGCCGCCGCCGCGACTTGCTGGAGCATGCAGCCCTTGGCCGGGTTGGTCGACAAGCCTTGATCAGCCACCAGAACCAGGTCGTTGGGCTGGTAACCCAGCGCGTTGGTCATGCGAATGGTGCTCGGCGCGTACGGTGGTGACACGGCCTGGGGTTGGGCGCTGGCACCAGACATGCCGGCCATGACCGTGATCACATCGCCACGCACCTGCCCGCCGGTGTCGGCCATGCCCTTGCCGATCACGATCGGCGCGAGCCGCACCTTCAACGGCACCAGCGCGAACGGTGTGTCGAGGGCCGCGGGCAGCGGCAGGATCGTTGCACCGGCCTTCGACGAATCGAGGACGCACCCGAACGCATCGAGCCAGTTCTGCGAGTAACCCGAGCCGGCACTGCGAATGGTGCGGTCCATCACGTAGGCGACATAGGCGCCGGTCTGGCCCACGTCGTTGACCGAGGTCGTGCTGCGCTTGCTGCCTTCGCTGCGCACCAGGACGGAGGTGATGGCCAGCGTGACGACGAGCGCGATCACCATCGAGACCAGCAACTCGATCAGCGAGAAACCCGAAGCGGCCCTGCCGCGCATGCGATGCGTGTTCATAGTGGGACGATCACCTGCGTGACGTACTTGTTGGGCGTCGCCGTGGCCGCGGCCGATGGCGGCCGCCACTGGATCGTGATGTCGGCGGTGGTGGCATTGACCAAGGTCACGGTGCCGACGCCGTTGGGCAGGCCGCCGTTGGTGGTGTCCGCCACGCGAAGCTGCCAGGCTGCGAGCGCTGCGGCGGGCACCAGTGCGGTTCTCGGGTTCGTCTGGCTGACGACGATCGTCGCGGAGAGTTCGTTCGCCAGCAGCGCGGCGCGGGTGGTGTCCTCTGCGCTCGTCGAGTACTGCAGCGCGCGTGCCTGCAACCCGATCAGGCCGACGATGCCGAACGAGAAGATCAGGATCGAGACCAGCACCTCGATCAGCGAAACGCCGGCGAGGTTGCGCCTGGTTCTATGGCGATGCGTGTTCATCATGGGCATCCGTCGGGTGCGGTGGCGGAAAGCGTCGGCCGATCCGGATCGCACATGCGTACCTGCCCGCCGATGGCGACCAGCACGCGAAGGCGGCGATCACCCGACGACAGGTTGCGGCCGGGCTGCTCGATGTTGAATTGCTGTGGCGTGCCGTCACAGACCGCACCCGGAACGCCGGTTGCGGCCGGCGCGCTCAGCCGCCCGTTCGAGTTGAAGCAAATGGCTGCCGCGCCGGTAATGGTGACGCTGGACGAGACGTCGGCCAATGACCCGCCGGTGAGAAAACTGGCCTGATGGTTGGGATCGGCAAACTGCGCAATGCTCTGGATCGCCCAGTTCTTGCCGTTCGCCACCGCGGTGGTATTCAGGGCGGGGTTGGCGCTGGTCAACGAGAACACGACACCTTGATTGAGGCGGACGGCCTCGGTCTGGGCCCGGCGCACGCCGCTCTGCAGTGAGTCGGCGACGGCGCGAACCTGCGCATTGCGGATCCATGCCATGAACGACGGCAACGCGACCGCGAGCAGGACGCCCACCAGCGTCATCGTGACGGCGAGCTCGATGAGCGTGAAGCCGCGTGCCGCACGTCGGCGCGCATGCATCACCGCCAAGGACATCCGGCTCAGCACGATTGCCCTCGCTTCAGCGACCAGCAGGTGTTCGGCGCCGGCATCGGCCAGGAACTTCCCGTCGTCACTGTGAGACGGTTGTCCCGCTGATCGATCGAGTACGAGAATCCGGCGGCCGCGCCAGTGCCGGTTGCCAGCAAGGTGAAGGTCGTGTCCGTGAGGACGCTGCAAGTCAGTCCGAAGTTCCCTTGTGTCTTGATACAAGGCGGCGTGATGGCTGCGCTGACAGCGCTGTACTTGCGGTTGTCCTGGTAGTAGCGCTCCATGTCGGCGCGCGTTGCGGCGAGCAGCGTGGTCGCGTCGACGAGTTGCCCACGCAGGATGTAGTCACGGTAGCTCGGTATCGCCACGGCCGCCAGGATGGCGACGATGGCGACGACGATCATGACTTCGATCAGCGTGAATCCGCGTGCGATGCGGCGCCTGACCGAAGGGGCGGCGGTGTGATGAACGATGGGTTGGCTCATGC
>JBDUAG010000487.1:0-3640 GCA_040004785.1 Burkholderiales bacterium
CGCTTCAACCTGCGGCGCGACTGGAACAGCCTGCTCTCGCTCACCGGCAAGCACCTGGTGTGGCCGGGCTCGGTGCTGGCGCGGTTGCGCGGCTTCCTGAACAAGCGCTGCAAGGGAAACGAGCACTGGCGCGGCCACGAGGCGCTGACCGATGACGCCTTCATGCTGCGCCATGGCGCCTGGCGCGGCCCCTATGAAGAAGGCACGCTGTTCTTCTACATCGACGAATACATCAAGGACGCACCCAAGGATCTGCTCGCCGTGCTCGGCGCCACCGCCGACTGGCTTGGCCGCAGCCTGAAGAAGGAATCGACGCTGGTCGAGAAGAACATCGACTCGCTCGCCGGCCTGCTGCAGCTCAACCCGGCCGAACGCGCGCTGCTGCTCTACGGCACGCTGGCACGCTACCAGCGCGACCTGCGCGGCCTGCTGGTCGAGTTCAAGGTCTCGAACGCGCAGGAGGCGTATGCGGCGATCGCGCGCGTCGCCGGTGTCAGCGAGACCGACGTGGCCGAGGCGCTGCGCGCCGGCTCGCGACTGGAGCGCGTCGGCATGGTGGAGAACCTGATCTCGGAGCACAACATCACCGACCTGGCCGACCTGATGAAGGTCAGCGAGCAGCTGCCGCCGGTGCTGATGCGCCGCTACGAGGGCCCGTCTGATCTGATGGCGGTGTTCACGCGCCCGGCGAAGCGCAGCGAGCTCGCGCCCGACGATTTCAGCTTCGTCGAGGTCGATCAGCAGATGATGACGGCGCTGCTGCGCAACGCGGTCGCGCGCAGGGAGCCGGGCGTCAACGTGCTGCTGTACGGCCCGCCCGGCACCGGCAAGACCGAGCTCGCGAAGGTCGCGGCGCAGGCTGCCGGGCTGGAGTTGTATGAAGTCGAACACGCCGACCGCGACGGCAACTCGCTCAGTGGTCGCGATCGGTATCGTTCGCTGCAGATCAGCCAGGTATTCCTGAAAGGCAGCACCAACGTCGCTCTGCTGTTCGACGAGGTCGAGGATGTGTTCCCGCCCATCTCGACCGACGCCGCGCAGCTGATCGCGCGCATGGACACCGGCGATGGCGCGGCGCTCTCGGGCAGCGTCAGCGGCAAGGCCTGGGTCAACCAGATCCTCGAGACGAACCCGGTGCCGGTGATCTGGATCACCAACCGCATCGAGCAGATCGACCCCGCGTTCCGGCGTCGCTTCCAGTACCACCTCGAACTCAAGAGCCCGCCGCCCGGCGCGCGCGAGTCGCTGGTGTCGCGCGCGCTCGCGGGCGTCGGCGTCGGCGAGGGTTTCGCGGCCAAGCTGGCCGAGCGCAAGGGGCTGACGCCCGCGCAGATCCGCACCGCAGTCAAGTTCGCCAAGCTGGCGGGTGATGCTTCGGCCGGCGTGAGCCTAGAGTCACTGATCGAACGCCAGCTCGGCAATGCCGACAAGGCGCTCGGCAACGCCACGACCGAGCGTGGCGCGCGCCGCGTCGTGACGAACTACGACCTCAACCTCGTCAACACCGAATCTCGCTTCGAGGTGCCGAAGATCGTCGAAGCGCTGCGTCGCAAGAGCTATGGCACGCTGTGTTTCTACGGCCCGCCCGGCACCGGCAAGACGGCGCTGGCTGAGCACATCGCGAAGGCACTCGATCGGCCGCTGATGATCCGCCAGGCCAGCGACATCATGAGCAAGTACGTCGGTGAGACCGAGCAGAACATGGCGAAGATGTTCGAGGAGGCACAGACCGAAGCTGCGGTGCTGCTGCTCGACGAGGCCGACAGCTTTCTGCGCAGCCGGAAGATGGCGGAACGCAACTACGAGATCAGCGAAGTCAACGAGATGCTGCAAGGCATGGAGCGCTTCGCGGGCGTGTTCATGTGCACCACCAACCTGTTCCAGGAACTCGATGAGGCCGCGCTGCGCCGCTTCACGTTCAAGGTGCAGTTCAAGCCGCTGACCGGGCCGCAGCGGGAGCGCATGTTCGTGGCCGAGGCGCTGGGCGGTGAGGGGAGCCTGCTGACCGACGAACAGCGCCAGCGACTGGCGCAACTCACCTCGCTCGCGCCCGGCGATTTTGCTTCGGTGAAACGCCAGACCGATGTGCTCGGCGAGGTGTTCTCGCCCGACGAGTTCCTGTCGCAGCTCGAGGCAGAGCATCGAGTCAAGCCGGAGGTGCGGCAGCAGCGGGGGATGGGCTTCCTCCACTGAGGGGCTTGACACGTTTTCTACAATGCGAAGATGAACAGCTCGTCCTACACCCGCGGCAGTGCGCTGCCCGACATCCTCGCCAAACGCATCGTGATTCTCGATGGCGCGATGGGCACGATGATCCAGCGCCACAAACTGACCGAGGCTGATTTTCGCGGCGAGCGCTTCAAGGACCACCCCAAGGACCTGAAAGGCAACAACGACCTGCTGCAGCTCACCCGCCCCGACGTGATCCGTGAGATCCACGAGCAGTACCTGGCCGCCGGCGCCGATATCGTCGAGACCAACACCTTCGGCGCCACCAGCGTGGCACAGGACGACTACGGCCTCGGTGCGTTCGCGCGCGAGCTCAACGTCGCCGCCGCGAAACTCGCCCGCGAAGCGTGTGACAAGTTCAGCACGTTTGAGAAGCCGAGGTTCGTCGCCGGTGCGCTCGGGCCCACACCCAAGACCGCCAGCATCAGCCCGGACGTGAACGACCCGGCTGCGCGCAACGTGACCTTCGACGAGCTCAAGGCCGCGTACTACGAGCAGGCCAGCGGCCTGCTCGAAGGCGGCTGCGACCTCTTCCTCGTCGAAACGATCTTCGACACACTGAACGCCAAGGCCGCGATCTTCGCCCTCGACGAACTGATGGACGACACCGGCGAGCGCCTGCCGGTGATCATCTCGGGCACGGTGACGGATGCGTCAGGCCGCATCCTGTCGGGCCAGACGGTGAGTGCGTTCTGGCACAGCGTGCGCCACGCCAAGCCGCTCGCGATCGGCTTGAACTGCGCGCTGGGTGCGACGCTGATGCGGCCTTACGTCGAGGAGCTCGCGCGTGTCGCCGGCGACACGTATGTCAGCTGCTACCCGAACGCGGGCCTGCCGAACCCGATGAGCGAGACCGGCTTCGACGAAACGCCCGAGATCACCGGCAGCCTGCTCGAAGAGTTCGCGAAGGCGGGTTTCCTGAATATCGCCGGCGGTTGCTGCGGCACGACACCGGATCACATCGCCTCCATCGCGCAGAAGGTCGGCCAGTACAAGCCGCGCTGCGGCCACAAGGGCGCGTTGTTTGGCGAACTGGCGTTGGAAGCGGCCTGATTACAATTCGACTTCGCCCGAGGAGCGTTGCGACAGCCTGATTGCTTTGAACAAGCGGGCTGCCAGGCTCGGGCACGGTGTTCTGAACGAACGCTGGTTCAACCGCGCTCACCCGACCTGACACGGTCCGCGGTGAGCCACGCGGGCCTCATTCGAGTGTGCCTGCGATGACCAAGATCACTGTTCCCCCGATGAAACTCTCCGGCCTGGAGCCGGTGTTGATCGGCGAAGGGGCGCTGTTCGTCAACGTCGGCGAGCGCACCAACGTGACCGGCTCGAAGGCGTTCGCGCGAATGATCCTGAACGGCGAGTTCGAGCAGGCGCTGAGCGTGGCGCGCCAGCAGGTCGAGAACGGCGC
>JBDUAG010000049.1:0-12286 GCA_040004785.1 Burkholderiales bacterium
CGTGATCGCCGCGTGCGTGATCGGCGGCATCAGCATCGCCGGCGGCGTCGGCTCGGTCGTCGGTGCGGTGCTGGGGGCGATGTTCCTCGGCGTGATCGCCAACGCGCTGCCGGTCGTGCAGGTCTCGCCGTTCTGGCAGAGCGCAATCACCGGCGCGGTGATCGTCGTGGCCGTGGTGCTGAATGCGCGTGAGGGCAAGCGCGCGGGCAAGCAGATCCTGCTGCGGCACGAGACGCGCGTGGACCAGGCACCGCAGCAGCCGGTTCGTGAGGTGCAGGCATGAACGCGGTGCCGGGCAAGGTGAAGCACACGATCGCCGACGGCAGCGGCTTCAGCGCGGGCGAGCTGCTGCAGCGCTGGGAGACGTTGCTGCTGGGCGTGCTGGTGCTGGTGGTCGTCGTCGGCAGCCTGACGCTGAAGGACTTCCTCGACCCCTACAACCTCGCCGACAGCACCTTCAACTTCAGCGAGAAGGCGCTGATCGCGCTCGCGATGGCGCTGCTGATCATCGTGCGCGAGATCGACATCTCTGTCTCCGCGATCATCGCGGTGGCCTCGGTGGCGATGGGCTATGCCAACGCGCACGGCGTGCCGGCCGCAGGGCTGGCGGTGATCGGCATCGGCGTCGGCGCGCTGTGCGGCGCGTTCAACGGACTGCTGGTCACGCAGGTCGGCATCCCGTCGATCGTGGTGACGATCGGCACGATGTCGCTGTACCGCGGCATCGCGCTCGTGGCGCTGGGCGACCAGGCCTACACCAACTACCCCGAGAGCCTGAGCGAATGGGGCCAGGGCTACTGGTTCGGCATCCCGCGCGAGTTCGTCGTGCTGCTGGTGTTCGTCGCGCTGTTCGCGTTGCTGCTGCACGGCACGACCTTCGGGCGGCGCCTGTACGCGATCGGTTCGAACTCGGTGGCGGCGCGCTTCTCGGGCATCCGGGTCGACCGCTACCGGCTCGCGCTGTTCATCCTCGTCGGCACGATGGCCGGGCTGGCCGCCGTGCTGCTGACCGCCCGCATCGGCAGCACGCGGCCCAACATCGCGCTGGGTTGGGAGCTCGAGGCGATCACGATGGTGATCCTCGGCGGCGTGAGCATCGCCGGTGGCGTCGGCACGATCGTCGGCGTGCTGCTCGCGGTCTTCACGCTCGGCATGGTGACGTACGCGCTCGGCCTGGCCAACGTGCCCGGCATCATCATGACCATCGTGATCGGCGCGCTGCTGCTGGTGACGATCACGGTGCCGGCGCTGCTGCGCCTGCGCGGTGCAGCGCGAAAGTGAGGCTGGACGATGGAGCAAATTGCGTTCACGATGCAGTTGCTGCCGGGGCAGGCGCAGGAATACAAGCGGCGTCACGACGAGATCTGGCCTGAGCTTGGCGCGCTGCTGCGCGATGCCGGTGTCAGCGACTACAGCATCTTCCTGGACCCGTCGACGAACGTCCTGTTCGCCGTGCTGCGGCGGCGCGACGGCCACGCGATGGACGCACTGCCAAGGTCGGCGCTGATGCAGCGCTGGTGGCGCCACATGGCCGACATCATGGTCGTGCATGCCAATGAGGAGCCGTTGCAACAAGCACTGCAGCCCGTGTTCCACCTGGATTGAGCCCGGCGCCCGCCAGCTCTCAGCATTGAGCGAGCGTGTGCGACGCAGCCTTCGAGTCGAACGGCGCCAAATTCAGCAGCCGCCGAGCCTCGTTCGACGACGCAACATGACGTCCGTACTGCGGGCAAAGATCAGCCACTTGCTTCACGAGCGCTGCATTCGATGGCGCCAGCGTATCCCTGTCCAGACGCACGTTGTCCTCCAGGCCCGTGCGGCAGTGACCGCCGTTCTCGAGTGACCACTTCACCAGCGTCAATTGCTCCTTCCCGATGCCGGCACCTGTCCAGGTCGCGTCGGGAGCGAGGCGCCTCAGGGTATGGACGTAGAAGTCAAATACCTCACGGTCGACCGGCATGGCGTTCTTGATCCCCATCACGAACTGGATGTGCAGCGGCCCCTTGATCTTGCCGGCCCGCTCCATGCTGACAGCCTGGAAGATCATCGAGAGATCGAAGGCCTCGATCTCCGGCTTGATGCCGAAGGTCAACATCTCGGAGGCGAGCCAGTCGACGAGTTCGGGCGAGTTGTCGTAGACGCGCGTTGGAAAGTTGACGGATCCGGATGCCAGCGAGGCCATGTCCGGACGCAGGGAAAGCATGGCGCCGCGCTCTCGTCCGGCACCTGAACGACCGCCGGTCGAGACCTGGGTGATGATGCCGGGCGCGTGCTTGCGAATCCCGTCGAGCACCCGTGCAAAGCGCTCGGGCGCCGAGCTCGGGGTCTCGTCGTCGTTGCGCACGTGCAAATGCACGAGCGTCGCGCCGGCCTCGTAGGCGGCCTGAGTGGACTCCACCTGCTCCGCGACAGTGACCGGCACCGCCGGGTTGTCCTTCTTGCGCGGCAGTGATCCGGTGATGGCGACAGAGATGATGCAAGGTTGTGTCATGGCAGCGCTCACTGGGTGGGGATTCGCAGGTCGACACACTTCGCTGCGGCTGCGGGCTTCAGCGCCATCGCTTGCGTGGCATCTACCGCCATTCGAGACCCGCCGGTCGCCCGACCATTGTTGATCAACAGGACGGCAAGCGCCGCAATGACGCCCGGCAATGCGATCGCCATGAAGTTCTGCTCCAGGGGCAAGGACATGCCGACCAGCGTACCGATCACGATCGGAGCCAGGATCGCACCGCTGCGGCCGACCCCCGAGGCCCAGCCGATGCCGGTCGAGCGCACCGCCATCGGGTAGAACTGACCCACATAGGCGTAGGTCACGATCTGGGTGCCGATCGTCGAGGCGCCTGCCAGACCGACGAGCAAATACAGCGCGCTGGTGGGGACATGAACGCCCAGCAGGGTGATGGATGCCGCTGCCAGGAGGTACATGCCGACCAGCACGGCCTTGATGCTGAATCGGTCGGCAAGCCAGCCACCGCCGACCGCGCCGAGCATGGCGCCGAAATTCAGAACCAGGACGAAGGTCAGTGCGGAGCCGAGGCTGTAGCCGGCGCCGGCCATCAGCTTGGTCAACCACGAGCTCAAGGCATACACCATGAAAAGACACATGAAGAAGGCGACCCAGAACATCACCGTGCTGAAGCCGCGACCGTCCTGAAAGAGCCGGCCGATCGGAGCGCCTGCAGCCTGGTCCGAGCGCGGCAGATCGAAGTGGTCGCCCGGCTCGGCGCGGTAGCCGGGATCGAGCTGGAGTGCGATCGCCTTCAGCGGCGCGAGCTCGTTGGTCTTGATCAGGAACGGCATCGATTCGGGCATCGACTTGAGAATGAACGGAATCAGCAGCACCGGCAAGCCGGCCGCGAAAAACACAGACTGCCAACCGTACGCTTCGATCATGCCCTTGCCGAGCAAGGCCGCCAACATGCCACCGACGGCATAGCCGCTGAACATCAGCGTGACCATGGTGCTGCGGATCTTGCGCGGCGAATACTCGGTCATCTGGGCGACGACGTTCGGCATCACGCCGCCGATGCCCAGCCCGGCCAGGAAGCGCATCGCGCTGAACGTGACCGGGTCGCTCGCGAATCCCGCGGCGGCCGTGAACACACTGAACAGCCCGATGCAGATCGCGATGGCACGCTTTCGGCCGATCTTGTCGGCGATGGTGCCCAGGAAGATGGCGCCGAACATCATGCCGAAGAGTGCCGAGCTCACCATGAAGCCCGCGTTGGTCGGGCTCACCCCCATCTGCTTCATGATCGATGGCAACGCGATGCCGGCCACAGCCAGGTCATAGCCATCGAAGATGATGATGAGGGAGCACCAGAACAGCACGAGCCCGTGGAAACGATTGAAACGGGCCTCGTCGGCCAACTTGTGAAGATCGATGTGTCGCATGGTCCAGTCTCCGTATTGGGGGGATGCGCCGACGCATCTGCGGCGTCGGCGAGGTAGGGATGCCTAGCGTCTAGCCGAGATCGCCGCCGGCGACGGGCAGCACCGAGCCCGTGATGTACGACGCCTCGTCGCTGGCCAGGAACAGGATCGGCGCCACCTGCTCGTCGATCGTTCCGTAGCGATGCATCAGGCTCGAGTCCTGGGTCTGATCCACGACGCCTTGGTACCAGGCGGCTTCCTGCACGCTGGGCGTCGATGCTGGCGCCTGGTTGCGCGGAACTCGGCGAGGCGGCGCGTCGGTGCCGCCGGGCGCGGTCGCGTTGATGCGGATGCCGTGCCGGGTGTGCTCCATCGCCAGCGACGCCGTGAGCGCGTTGACGCCACCCTTGGCCGCTGAATAGGGCACGCGATGCACACCGCGTGTCGCGACCGACGAGACATTGACGATGACGCCGCGCTGCTGCTTCAGCATCACAGGCAGCACCGCTCGGCAGCACCACAACGTCGGAAACAGCGAGCGTCGGATCTCGGCCTCGATCTGCTGCTCTTCGTACTGGTCGAAGGGCCTCGCCCAGATCGTGCCGCCGACGTTGTTGATGAGCACATCGACGCGATCGAAACGCCGCTGGCATTCGGCGACCACGGACTGCGCGCCGGCATAGGTCTCGAGATCCGCCTGGAATGCCACCGCCGTGCCGCCAGAGGCAGAGATCTCGGCGACCACCTCGGCAACGAGGTCGGCCCGATCAACCGCCAGCACCTTGCCGCCCTCGGCCGCCACCCGAAGCGCCACGCCTCGGCCGATTCCCTGGGCGGCCCCGGTCACGATGACGACCTTGCCGCTGAACCGAAGGGGGCGGGTCATGCCGCCTCCGCCACGGCTTCGTTGGCAGACGAGAACTTCTCGAAGTGGAAGCTCTTCGGCGTGACCCCGGCGCCGGCGATCCACTTGCGCACTCCCTCCACCATGGGCGGAGGGCCGCACACGTACACGTCGACATCGCCGTCGTGCAGATGTTCGCCGCTCAGGTGCTGCGTCACGTAGCCCAGCTTCGGATGGCCGCTCTCCTTGTCGACCACGCAGGTGAAGTAGTCGAAGTCGGGCAGCGCGGCCTTCAGTTCATCGAGCGTGCGCAGTTCGACCAGATCCGCATCGGTGTTGACGCCGTAGGCAAGACGGATCGGCTGCTTCGTCGGGTTGTCCTTCAGCCACAGAAGCATGGAGAGGAACGGTGCCAGGCCCGTGCCGCCGGCGAGCATCAGGACCGGCCGCACGGTCGGGCGCAGGTAGAAGCTGCCGTACGGTCCGGTGAACATCATGAAGTCGTCCGGTGCCGCGTTGCTGCGCATGTAGTGGCTCATCAGCCCGTCCGGCACATCGCGGATCAGGAACGCGAGTTCGGTCCGGTTCGGCGCGGAGCTGAAGGAATACGAGCGCATCTGCTTGCTGCCAGGCACCATCAGGTTCACGTACTGGCCGGGCAGGAACGCCAACGGGCGCTCCGCCTCGAGCTCGAACGACACTGTCGTCGGGGAGCCGCGATCGATGCGCTTGAGCTTGCCGCCGTGCGTGCCCACCTCGGTCTTGCACGCCGCCGAAGACGCCGGAATGCGAACCACGCAGTCCGATGTCGGCTTCATCTGGCAGGTCAGCACGTAGCCGTTGGCGGCTTCGTCATCGGCGAGGGCGTCTTCGATGTAGTCGCCCAGCGTGAAAGAACCGCTTTCACAGTGGCATTTGCAGGTGCCGCAGGCGCCGTCGCGGCAATCGAGCGGGATGTTGATCTTGGCGCGGTACGCTGCGTCGGCGACCAGTTCGTTGGGCTCGCACGGAATGATCCGCGAGACCCCGTCCTCGAACTGCAGGGCGATGTTGAATGACATGGTGTTGTCTCCTCATGAACATTGACGAACGAGCATCGGCCGAGCGCCGGGCCGCCCCAAGCCGGCCGGCGACCCGCCCGGCGGGTGGCGCCGTCCTCGGCGCCGGGTGCCCCATGCCTAGATGTGATAGATGTCGAGCAGGTGGTGGATGTAGTCGTTCTTCAGCACGACGTACTTGCGCTTGATCAACGGCTTCGGGCCACTCGTGTCGAGCGTGTACTGCGAACTGCCGAAATAGACGTCGACGATGTCGTAGCGAAAGCTGTGCGTCGTCCAGTTGAAGGTCAGCACGCATCGCTCCTCGTCCTGCGACAGCACCTCGAGGTTGTTGATCGCGTGCCCCGTGCGCGTGTCCGGCATGGTGGCGCTCGAGCGTTCGGTCTGGATGCGGAACACGCGGTCCTCGAGACCCTGGCGCGTCGGGTAGTAGATCAACGACACCTCGTTCTGCGGATCGGTCGTGAGCTTGTCGTCGTCATCCCACGAGGGCATGAAGAACTCGGCGTCATCCGCGTAGCACGCGAGCCAGTCTTGCCAGCGATGCTCGTCGAGCGAGCGCGCTTCGCCGTAGACAAAGGCCTGGAGAGCTTGGTAGGACAGCATCACTGCGCTCCTTCGCCGTTGGCTTCGGCCTGCTCCGCCGCGTAGGCGCTCTTCATCGACCGCAGCCAGTATTCGTGCTGACCGATGTACAGGCCTTCGTCCTCCGTCTTGACGCAGCTCATCTCCGGCTTGAGGCCGATCAGATCGGCGGTGGCGTCGGGCCCTTCGATCCAGTGCGTTGCGCCCCGGCTCATGTCGTTCCACTTCACGGCGCGCGCCTTGTAGCCATGCTGGCAGGAGCGGAACTCCTCCAGGTCGTCGGGGGTGGCCATACCCGTCGCGTTGAAGAAGTCCTCGTATTGCCGCAGTCGCCGCGTGCGTGCTTCCTGGGCCTCGCCCTTCGGCGCGATGCAATAGATCGTCACCTCGGTCTTGTCGACCGCGATCGGCCGCACGATGCGGATCTGCGAGCTGAACTGGTCCATCAGGTAGACGTTCGGGTACAGGCAAAGATTGCGCGACTTGCCCAGCATCCAGTCCGCGCGGTCTTCACCGAACTTCTCGACCCATTCGGCGCGCTTCGAGTACAGGGGTCGATCTTCCGGGTTCGACCAGTTCGTCCACAGCAGCAGATGGCCGTGCTTGAACGAGTACGACCCGCCGCCTTGCTTGGCCCATTGGCCGGCGTTCATGGCCTTCACCGTATCCACCTTGCCGTCGGCACTGCGGCGGTTCGTGGTGGCCGCGTAGTTCCAGTGCACCGACGAGACGTGATAGCCGTCGGCGCCGTTCTCGGCGCCGAGCTTCCAGTTGCCGTCGAAGGTGTAGGTCGAGGCGCCGCGCAGCACTTCGATGCCGTCGGGCGACTGGTCGACGATCATGTCGATGATCTTGGCGGCCTCGCCGAGGTGTTCGGCGAGCGGCTTGACGTCCGGGTTGACGCTGCCGAACAGGAAGCCGCGGTAGCTTTCGAACGCGCCGAGCTTGTGCAGGTCGTGGCTGCCTTCGCAATTGAAGCTCGAGGGGTAGCCGGCTTCGGCACTGTTGTCCTTGACCTTGAGCAGCTTGCCGGCATTGCTGAAGGTCCAGCCGTGGAACGGGCAGGTGAAGCTCGACTTGTTGCCCTTCTTGTGGCGGCACAGGATGGCGCCCCGGTGCGTGCAGGTGTTGGCCAGCGCGTTGAGCTTGCCGTCCTTGCTGCGCGTGATCACCACGGGCTGACGGCCGATATAGACGGTTAGGTAGTCGTTGACCCGGGCGATCTGGCTCTCATGGGCGAGGTAGACCCAGTTGCCTTCGAAGATGTGCTTCATCTCGAGCTCGAACAGCTGCTCGTCGGTGAAGACCGACCGGTCGAGGCGGTGCAGATGCTTGACCGGGTCGTCCTCGAGCAGTGCGTCGAGCCGGCTTGGGGCGCTCACGTCGACGGGGTGGATGGGGATCGTGATCATGGTGGTCTCCGGGGGTGCGGTTGCGAATCGGCAAGCCCTCACCCCATCCCTGCCCCGCGTGCGGGAGAGGGAGAAGAGAAGCTGCTCTGCTTGGGGAGGGAATCGAGGCTGCGAGCGCCTCAGCTCAACGCATGCGCCAGCCGCGCCTGCGGCTTCGACTCTTTGTCGTCGAGCGCCGGTTGCATCACGAAGTCGAACTGCACGCGGGTGAACGGCGCGCTGACTCCGAGCGACTCGTATCCCTTCGGCGACGTGTTCTTCTGCAGCTCGAGGATCAGGCCGTCGCGTGTGGCGATCGCGAAGTCGTCGTCGATGTAGGTGTCGCCGGGGATGTTCACCTGCGTCGTCAGCGTGCGCTTGCCCGCGGCAGCGACCAGGAAGTGGATGTGTGCCGGCCGATGGCCGTGGCGACCGAGCGCGGTGAAGATCTCCGAGGTCGGGCTGTTCGGCGGGATCGAGTAGCCCGGCGGGATGTGGCTGCGGAAGCGGTAGCGGCCCTGGGCATCGGTCTCGATGCGGCGGCGCAGCGCGTACTCGGCCTGGTCGGGATCGAAGTGCGAATAGCGACCGAGCTCATTGGCGTGCCAGACATCCACGAGCGCGCCGGCCACCGGCTTGCCGTCCAGGCTGAGCACCCGGCCTTCCATGACCATCACGTCGCCCTTCGGCTGGTCGCCCTCGTCGACGCGCACTTCGTACTTCGACAGCGGCGCACCGGCGATGTACAGCGGCCCTTCGATGGCACGCGGCGTACCGGCTTGGCGGCCGGCGCGCTCGTCGGCTTCATCCATGCGGATGTCCAGCAGGCGATCGAAGCCCAGGCCGGCGGTGATCAGGCCGGACTGGCCGCTCGCGCCCAAACGCGACAACCAGTCGACGCCGACCCAGAACTCGTCGGGGCTGATGTCGAGGTCGTCGATGGCGCGAAACAGCTCGCCGATGATGCGTGCCGCGATCTTCTGGGCACGCGGGCTGCCGCCCGGCAGTCGCGATTCTGTGACGCGCTCGAGCAGCTGGGATTGGTTCAGTTCGTTCATCTCATGTCTCCTTCAATGGGGTTGGGGGGGGGAATCAGCGGTCGTCGGCATGGACCGACGAGGGGTGGCGGCACATGGGCATCACCTCGATGTCCATGTAGGGGTACAGCGGGAGGGACATCAACTTGTCGTGCAGTGCCGAGTTGTCGGGCACGTCGAAGACACTGACGTTGGCGTACAGGCCGGCGAGGCGCCACAGGTGGCGCCAGACGCCCTCTTGCTGCAGGCCCTGGGCTATCTCCTTCTCCCGGGCTTTCAGCGCGGCGGTTTCGGCCGCCGGCATGTCGTGCGGCAGGCGCACGGTCATCTTGACGTGGTAGAGCATTTGAGTGGTCCTTGGTGGTGGTCAGGCGGTGACAGCGACAGTCCGAGTCGTCTTGTCGCGCCGGTAGAAAGCGAGCTTGTCGGCATCGAGCTGGACGCCGAGGCCTGCGGTCTGCGGCAGTTGCATTTCGAAGTCGCGGTAAGCGGGGCGCTGCACGACGACGTCGTCCTTCAGGAGCAGCGGGCCGAACAGCTCGGTGCCCCATGCCAACTGCGGGCAGGCCGCGAACGCGTGTGCGGCCGCCACGCTGCCGATCGAACCTTCGAGCAGGGTTCCGCCGTAGATGCCGACGCCGGCGGCATCGGCCACCGCAGCCGCGCGGAGTGTCTGCCACAGGCCGCCGGCCTGCGATACCTTCAGGGCATAGACGTCGGCGGCCCCGGCGGCGGCGAGGTCGAATGCGTCGATCGCGTCGTGGACCGCTTCGTCGGCCATGATCGCCACGTCGAACCGATCGGCAAGCCGCTTCAGCGCGCGCCGGTTGCGTCGCGCCACGGGTTGTTCGATGAGCCCGACGCCTGCCGACTCCAGTGCCGCAATGCCACGCATCGCAGTGGGCTCGTCCCAGGCCTGGTTCACATCGCAGGTGAGCATCACGTCGTTCCCGAGACCGCGGCGAATGGCCTGGACATGAGCGATGTCTTCGGCCAGCGAGTGGCTGCCGATCTTCAGCTTGAAGACATTGTGGCGCCGCGCTTCGATCAGTGATTGCGCCTCGTCGACATCGCGAGCGGGGTCGCCGCTGGCGAGCGTCCACAGCACCGGCAGCGTGTCGCGAACGGCGCCGCCCAGCAGCGCGTGCACCGGCAATCCCAGGCGCTTGCCCTGGGCGTCGAGCAAGGCGATTTCGACAGCCGCCTTGGCAAACGAATTGCCCTGCACCGCGCCCGAGATGCGCTGCATCGCGCGGCCGATCTGGGTGACGTCGGAGTTGCGCAGCAGCGGCGCGATGTAGTCGTCGACTGCGCTCTTGATGCCCTCCGGGCTTTGCTCGCCGTAGGCCAGGCCGCCGATCGTCGTCGCTTCGCCGATGCCGACGACGCCATCGCTGCAGGTGATCCGGACGATCACCAGCGTCTGGTTCGTCATCGTGGCCATGGCCAGCTTGTGTGCGCGAATCGTCGGAAGGTCGACCAGGATCGCTTCGATGGCGCGAGGGGTGGGGTTCGTGTTCATGGATCGAATATTCATTTGCAATGGCGTTCGGGTCCAATATCGATTGGGTCCGGCAAAATACCTTCAAGGTATGGAGGCATCGGGTTTTTACCTAAGAGAGGTGTTCTGATGAACGTGGAACTTCGTCACCTGCGCTACTTCGTTGCCGTGGCGAGCGAGCTGAACTTCAGTCGTGCAGCGGACCTTCTGCACATAGCCCAGCCGCCGCTCAGCCGCCAAATTCGGGATCTCGAAAGCCAACTCGGTACTGAGCTGCTGGATCGCAGCACGCGGCCACTGCGTCTCACGCCCGCGGGTCGCTTCTTCCAGGTCCAGGCGCAACAGATGCTCGACCGCATGACCGAAGTCGGCGCAGCAACCGGTCGCATCGGCGGCGGCAGTCGCACGTGGTACGGCATGGGGTTCGTGCCCTCGACGCTCTACGGCCAGTTGCCCGAAGTCATTCGGCGCTTTCGTGAAGGTCGGCCCGCGGTCGAGCTGAGCCTTTTCGAGATGACATCGATGCAGCAGCGCGAAGCGTTGAAAGCTGGCCGCATCGACATCGGCTTTGGTCGGCTGCACGTGGAAGACGATCAGATCGTTGCCGAACTCGTGCGCAACGAACCCGTCGTCGCAGCGTTGCCGAGCAATCACCGGCTGGTCCGGCACAAGCACCTCAGCCTGGCCAAGCTGGCGGACGAGCCGCTCCTGCTCTACCCGGCCAAGCCGAGGCCGAGCTACGCCGATCAGGTCCTCGAGATCTTTCAGACTCGCGGGCTCAAACCTCGAATTTCCCTGGAGACCAACGAAGTGCAGACGGCGATCGGACTCGTGGTGGCAGGTCTCGGTTACGCGCTCGTGCCGAAATCGGTGCAGGCGCTGGACCGTGCGGGAGTCGTCTATCTCCCGTTGAGCGACGAAGGAGTCACAACGCCGATCGTCATGAATTGCCGCAAGGACGACCACTCGGAGTTGACCAACTTCATTCGCGAGGTGGTGCGCTCGCTGCCACGTTCCATCGCGGCGCAGAAGAGGGCCGCGATGCCTTGAAAGGTTCGGGTCGAACACCTTTCGCTCGCCTCTGGTTCTGCCCGGAGCTTTGCAAGCGGATGCTCCCTTGCACAAAAAAAGGGCCCGCAAACGGGCCCGAACAATGTCAGGTCAGCTCGCTCACCTCCGACCCGACCCCAGGGGGGAGACGTCCCTGGGTACCGCGCATGAACCGAACGGAACTTCACGTTGCGCCAGGGCCCTGGCCGAACACGGAGCGGTGCAACACCATCCACATGATGGCGGCCAGCACGAACGCCGGCCGGGCGAGCATTTCTTGCCACCGCGCGTGAAGCGCTGCGCGTCATCGACGCCGACCGCGAAACCATTGCCGACATTGAGGGCCTGCGCTCGGGAACGCTCTCGCTTGGCACGGTTCACAGCCTGATCCAATCAACGGTGCCGCGCGGGCATTTCTGAATCCGCTGGACGTGCCGTAGCAGTCGCGTGCCGGACGATCACGCGGCGCTCGCGCTCGAATCGGGAGACGGCTACGGATTCTTCATCGCCTTGCGGGCTGGCGTCGCGATGCCCGAACGAGCGGCGAGAGTTCCGTTGACCATCACGCAGACCCACTTGCGTTTCTTGTTCTTCGCATCCGTGAACTGAACGCGATCGCCCTCGGCCTTGCCGACGCAGGCGTCGATGGCTTCCTTGGCCGGGGGACGGGAGGCGCCCGGTGGCGTGGTTTCGGTGCCGGACGGCCCGCCTGTCTGGGCGGCCGCGAATGGCGAGACGCACAGCGCTGAGAGTGCCGCAAGCCAGGCCAGACGGCGTAGGTGATGAGAGGACATGGTTGAACTCCTTTGGTTGATTCCACTGAACAGGTGGTCGGTATCGCTCCCGAATCGGCCAGACGCGCTGGCCCTTGCAGCGGACGGGAAGTCGGGCTCAGAACCAGATTTCGGCCTGAGCGCCGTAGCTCGTGCCCTTGGTCTTGCCGT
>JBDUAG010000050.1:0-12271 GCA_040004785.1 Burkholderiales bacterium
TGTTGGATTTTCCGGTCTCGCCGATCGTGCTCGGCTTCGTGCTCGGACCGATGCTGGAAGAGAACTTCCGGCGCGCGATGCTGCTGTCGCGCGGCGATTTGATGGTGTTCGTGCAACGGCCGATCAGCGCCTGGTTCATTGGCGCTTGCAGCCTGTTGATCCTGGCGCAGGTGGTGGCTTATGTGCGCAAGCTGCGGCTGCCGCCGGTGCGCGAGACGGCCGAGCTGCTTGCCGAGTAGCGCGTCGGCTGCGCCGGGCGCGGCGCGGATCGGCTACCGTGTCGGGCCATGAACCCTTTCCACGACGACGCCACAGCGCTGCACGCGGTCGATGCCGGCGAGGGGCCGCGACCGCGTCGGCTGCGCATCGTGCTGTGGGTCGCGCTGGTCGTGCTGTTGCTCGCGGCGCAGGCGCTGCTGGTCACGCTCACGGTGCACTACCGCGCGGCACGCATGCAGGAAGCGGCCGAGGCCAACGCAGCCGCCGCCAGCGGCGAGCTTGCCCAATTGCTCGCGAAGGATCTGCAGGCGACGCTGGCGATGCCCGGTGGTGCCCCGGCCGAGGCCTGGCGCGCGCGCGCCGAACAGCTGCTGGTCGCGCGCCCCGAGTTGCTGCGCTTCGAGCGCCGCGACGCCGCGCTGAAGATCATCGCCGCGGTCGACACGCGCGCGCGGCCGCCGCTGTTCGTGCAGCTCGGCCGCGATGACGCGCAGGTCGAAACCGAGCTCGCTTGCGCCGTCACCCGGCGCCGCGGCGGCCCGACCTACTCCCACAGCTACTTCGTGCCGCAGCGTGACGGCCTGGGCCTGGAAGTGATGGACTTGTGCGTGGCCGAGCGCGAGGGCGACCGCGTGGTCGGCTTCGTGATCGCGAGCTACTCGCTGCCCGGCCTGCTCGACCAGCTCTCGGTGCAGGCGTTGGCGCCGGGCTACGACCTGTCGTTCGTCGAGGCCGACGGTGCGCGGCTCGCGCATGGCCGCATGCACGTGGGGGCCGGGGTCTACCGGGCCAGCCGGATGATCGATCTGCCGGGCACGGCAATGCAGCTGCGCGTCGACAGCGCCGCGACACAGCCGAGCCTGGTGCCCGATCTCGTGACCGGTCTGGTGATCGCGCTGTCGTTGACGCTGTTCGGCGTGGTGCTGCTGCTCGCACGCGACGTGCGCCGGCGCGCGCGCGCCGAGCGCGCGCTGGCCGACGCACTGGCGTTCCGAAAGGCGATGGAAGACTCGGTCGTCACCGGGCTGCGCGCCCGCGACCTGCAAGGCCGCACGACCTATGTGAACCCGGCGTTCTGCGCGATGGTCGGCTTTGACGCCGCCGAACTCGTGGCCCACGACCCGCCGCCGTACTGGCCGCCCGAGCAATTGCCCGAATACCGGCGACGCCAGGACACGCGGCTGTCGAGCACGCCCGACACGTACTCGCGCGAGGCTTTCGAAACCACCTTCATGCGCAACGGGGGCGAGCGCTTCCCGGCGATGGTGTTCGAGGCGCCACTGCTGGACAGCGCGGCGCGTCACACGGGCTGGATGAGCGCGGTGCTCGACCTCAGTGCGCAGCGCCGCGTCGAGGAGCTCGCACGCCAGCAGCAGGAGCGGCTGCAGGCGACCGCACGGCTGGCCACCGCCGGCGAGATGGCCTCGCTGCTGAGCCATGAGCTGAACCAGCCGCTGTCGGCCATCGCCGCCTACGCGACCGGGTCCCTCAACATGATGGATGCGCAAGCCCGCGGCGAGCCGCCGGAGCCCGAACTCTGGCCGATGTTGCATCAGGCGACGCAGCGCATCGCCGAGCAAGCCGAGCGGGCCGGCCGTGTGATCAAGAGCGTCCACGACTTCGTGCGGCGCCGCGAACAGGCGCGCGAGGCCGTCGCGGCAGACGCGTTGATCGAGGCGGTGCTGCCGCTGGTGCGGCTGCAGGCCCGCAAGAGTCGCACGCGCATCGAACTCGAGCTGGGCACGCCGGTGCCCAAGGTCGTGTGCGATCGGGCGATGGTCGAGCAGGTGCTGCTGAACCTCACGCGCAACGGCATCCAGGCGATGCAAGGCGAGGCGCCGGCGTCCGAACCGGTGCTAACGCTGCGGGTGCAGCAGACCCACCCTGAATGGGTCCGGGTGTCGATCGGCGACTGCGGGTCCGGCATCGACGACGCGATCTCACGCCAGCTGTTCACGCCTTTCTTCACCACCCGAAGCGACGGCATGGGCCTCGGGCTGAGCGTGTGCCGCACGATAGTCGAGCAGCCTGGCGGCGCACTCGATTTCGTGAACCTGCGCGACGCGAGTGGCGCCGTCCTCGGGGCCGAGTTCCGGTTCACGCTGCCCGCAGTGGCGTCCGATCCGCTGCGCATGCGGGGTGTCGACGCGCCTGCAACGATGACGGCCACGCCATGAACCAGCTCGCCTTGCCCGCCGAACTCGGCCTGCCAATGGTCTACCTCGTCGACGACGAAGACGTGGTTCGAGAGGCGGTGGCCTGGCTGTTGCGATCACGCCGGCTGCTGTCGCAGGGCCACGCGAGCGCCGAGGCGTTCGAGGCCGCGCTCGACGCCGACCCCGGCGTGCAGCCTGGTCGGTGGCCGGCCTCGCCGTCGTGCCTGCTGCTGGACTTGCGCATGGGCGGCATGAGCGGCCTGGCGCTGTTCGAGCGCCTCAGCGACCGCGGCCTGACGCAGGCCATGCCGGTCATCTTCCTGACCGGGCACGGGGACGTGCCCACCGCCGTGGCCGCGGTCAAGCGCGGCGCCTTCGACTTCGTGGAGAAGCCGTTCTCGAACAATGCGCTGGTCGACCGCATCGAACGGGCCTTGAGCGTGAGCGCCGAGATGATCGCTGCCAGGCGCGAGCGCACTCGGCGCCTGCGGGGTTTGGGTGAGCTGAGCGAGCGCGAGCAGAACGTGATGCGCCTGATCGCACAAGGGTTGCCGAACAAGCTGATTGCCGACACGCTGAACATCAGCACGCGAACCGTCGAAGTTCATCGTGCCCGCGTGTTCGACAAGCTGGGAGTGGCTTCGGCGGTCGAGCTGGCGAACCTCCTCAACGCCACGCGGGCCGGGCCGTCATGAGACCCCGGTGAGCGCAATCACGGTACGGACTGCGGCTCGCCATCACGGCGTACTTCGTGCGGCGACGCTGGCGCCGCGGCTCAGTTGCTGGCGCTGCACTTCGTGCCGCTTCATCGCCAGATACTCGTCGCGCTCCATCTCGTGCAACTGCGCCGGATAGCGCTCGGTGGCGGCGAACCAGTCGCGGGCGCGCTTCTCCGCCTGCTCGCCGGGCGGCGTCGACGTGGCGCCGAGGTGGGCTTCGATCGCGAGGTAGTAGCGCATCGTGTTGCGCTCGACCACGCCGCGCACGCCGTCGATGCGGATCGGTTGGCCGTCGGCGGCCTTGCCGGTGATGCTGAAGCCAATCTTGTCGCGGCCCGCGGTCGCGAGATAGGCCTGCATCGCCAGCCGCGCGGCCGTGCCATAGGCGTAGGAATACGACATGTGGATGAAGCTGCTGCGCGAATCCAGCGGCACGGCCTCGAGCGCGAGCCGGTAGTTGCGCGTGCTCATCGGACCGGTCTCGGCGGCCATCTGCACCCGCAAATAGTCGGCGCTGGCCGCGGGCATGCTGTACGCGAACGCGACCTTGTAGCCGTCTTCGAGCGGCTGATCGAACTTGCGGCCGACGATCAGGCTCAGGACCTCGCCCGGCGGCGTGCCGGAGGCGCTGCAGTGCTTCACGTTCAGGTGCAGGATCAGCAGATCGCACCAGTGGGTTGTGCCCTGCAAGGCCGGCGCGACGACGCTGAACGGCTGATCGACTACCGCGTAGACCTCACCCTTCAGATCGTCGGAAGACTGCACCGACTCCAGCACCAGCGGCCGACGGAACGGGCTGTTCGCGAGCTTGTCGGTCAGCGTGGCGTGCACGGCGCGCAGCGCGGTCGCGTCCTGCGCATGCGCGGCTTGAAAGCCGGCGAGCGTTGCGGCGAGCGCGAGTGCCGCAGCGGCTGTCCATTGGATTGTCATGACTTGTCTCCTGCATCGATCGTCAAAGCCAGTACTGCCACAGCCGGCCGAACGCTTCCTTCAGGCGCTGGGCCGGCGAGCGCTGGGTCCATTCATCGAGGGTGATCTGCGTCGAGGCCGCCAGGTCTTCTTCGAACGCCGCGCGCATGCGCTGGCCGAACTCTTGGCCAAGCACGACCGCGTTGATCTCCTGGTTGTGCAGAAAGCTGCGCCAGTCGAGGTTGGTCGAACCGACAGTGGACCAGACGCCATCCACGAGCGCGGTCTTGGCGTGCAGCAGCGCGTTCTGGCGCTCGTAGATCTTGATGCCGCCCCGCAGCAGTTCGTCGTAGTACGAGCGGCCGGCGTGGAACACGAGCGCCGAATCGGTCGCGGCCGGCAGCACGAGCTTCACGTCGACGCCACGCGTGACTGCCTGTTTCATCGCCGCGATCAGCTGCGGATCGGGCACGAAGTAGGCGTTCGTCAGAAGCACTTCCTTGTCGGCGGAATCGATCGCAGAGATCAGCGTCGCGTAGACCAGGCTGTAGGGCTCATCGGGCGATCCGGCGATCGCGTGCACGACGTCATTGCCCTGGCGTGCGAGCTTCGGGTAGTAGTGGCGCGGCGTGAGCGGTGGGCCTTTCTGCTTCTGCCACGTGTCGATGAAGAGCTTCTGGAACTCGGCGACCACCGGGCCGTCGATCTTCAGGTCGGTGTCGCGCCAGGGCAGCCTGCTGTCGGGATGCTGCTGCGTGCGCTCGCCGAACGAGCCGCCCGAGTAGACGCCGCTGATGTTGATGCCGCCCAGAAAGGCGGTCTTGCCGTCGACGACGAGCAGCTTGCGGTGATCGCGCTGGTTCACGTCCCAGCCGGCCTTCGCGGTGAGCGGGTTGACCGGATTGAACGCGAGCACCGAAATGCTGGTGTCGCGCAGGCGATCGAAGAACGCGGAAGGCGTGCCGAGCGTGCCGACACTGTCGACGATCAGGTTGACCTGGACGCCGTTGCGCTGCTTGGCGATCAGCGCGTCGGCGAAACGCCGGCCCACGTCGTCGTCCTCGAGGATGTAGGTCTCCATGTTGATGTGGTCGCGCGCCGCGGCGATGGCAGCGAACATCGCACGGTAGGTCGACGGCCCGTCCTGCAGCAGCTGCACCTTGTTGCCGGCGACGAGTGGGCTGTCCGAGATCGCGGCTTCGAGCGCGAGGTGCCGATCGAGCACGCCGACGGCCTTGCCACCCGCACTCAGGTCGTCGAGGATCTCCTTGCTCCGCGCCACGGAGAGGGGCCCGCGCGCGCCCGCGAGTTGCGGCGCGGGTGACGCACGCGCCATGTCGGGCACGATGTGCGGCAGCGAGCTGCACGCGCTCAGCAGGACCAGCGCCGCGGCGCCGGCCCATGCCCTCAGCGGGCGAACCACCCCAGGATGCGGGCGCGATCGATTGGAGACCATGCCACGATGGTTCGCGGTCCGGCAGGTGGCACGTGTAGGAGAGCGTCGTCAGCGCGCGTCGGCCGTCGCGCCGATAATCCCCATTCATCCACACGGAGACCACCATGATGTTGCGTTTGCCCCTCACCGCGATTGCCCTCGCTCTCGCCTGTACCGTGTCCCAGGCCGCCGAGCCTTCGGCCGCCGCCTCCGCGGCCACCAAGACCGGCGAGGCGATCAAGAAGGGCGCGACGAAGGCCGGCGACGCGGTCGGCACGACGGTCGAGCGCACGGAAGCCGGCGTCGAGAAGGGCGCCAAGAAGGTTGGCGAAGTCGCCAGCACGACGGCGGAGCGCACCAAGGAAGGCGTGACGAAGGGTGCGAAGAAGATCAAGCGTGGCGCGAAGAAGGCCAAGGCCGCCGTCACGCCGGCATCGTCGCCGGCGAACTGATCTCGCGCGGCGCGTCGGCCCCCGGGCTCAGAGGCTGAGAGGTATTCCCATGCACCCGCGCCGGGGTGGCCAAGGGCGCTGGCGTAGGCGCGTCGCGCGGCCCGGGCTGGCGCCCGGGCAAGCGGCGCAACACCCGCCAGCACCTTTGGGTACCCCGGCCCTTCGGGTAAGCCCCCAAAACAAACCCACTCGTCGTTGCAAATGCTCGTCGGGGCCCGACCCCGACTCCGCTTTGCGCCTAGATTGGGCTTGTTTTGGGGGCTTACGCGGGTGCATGGGAACGCCTCTCAGCCTCTCAGACCGCGACCGGCGCCTTGATCGCTGCGTGGTGCTCGTAGCCGAGCACCTCGAAATCCTCGTACTCGTAGTCGAAGATCGTTGGCGGGCGGCGCTTGATCGACAGTGTCGGGTAGGCGAGCGGCGCGCGCGACAACTGCAGCGCCACCTGCGCCGCGTGGTTGCTGTAGAGGTGGCAATCGCCGCCGGTCCAGATGAAGTCGCCAAGCTCGAGATCGCACTGCTGGGCCAGCATGTGCGTCAGCAGTGCGTAGCTCGCGATGTTGAAGGGCACGCCGAGGAAGATGTCGGCGCTGCGCTGGTACAGCTGGCAGCTGAGGCGGCCCTCGGCCACGTAGAACTGGAAGAACGCGTGGCAGGGCATCAGCGCCATCGCGGGCAGGTCGGCCACGTTCCAGGCGCTGACGATGATGCGTCGCGAATCGGGGTTGGTCTTGATCTGCTTCACGACCTCGGCGATCTGGTCGATGTGGCCGCCGCCGGGCGTCGGCCACGAGCGCCATTGCACGCCATAGACCGGGCCGAGATCGCCATCGGGCTTGGCCCATTCGTTCCAGATCGTCACGCCGCGTTCCTGCAGCCAGCGCGCGTTGCCGTCACCGCGCAGGAACCACAGCAGTTCGAGGATGATGGACTTGAGGTGGACCTTCTTCGTCGTGACGAGCGGGAAGCCCTCGCGCAGGTCGAAGCGCATCTGGTGCCCGAACACGCTGGTCGTGCCGGTGCCGGTGCGGTCGGCCTTGAACACGCCGTACGTCTGCACATGGCGCATGAAGTCTTCGTACTGGGAACGAACGGGGTGGGTCACGTCAATAGGCTCCTAACAAGGTGTCGAGTGCTTCCTGGATCGCGGGCCGCTGCTCGAGCAGGCTCGCCACCGGTTTGCGCAATTCGCTGAAAGCAATGGCGCCCATTGCGGCGCTGTCGAGCACGACGGCGTGCTGGGCGACGCTGAAGCTGGGGTTCAGGTGGCGCGCCCGCGGGCCGAACGCGGCCTCGGTGCGCAATGGCACGACCACGCGGGTGGTCAGGGCGTCGATGTGGTCGTTCTGCACATCCAGCAGATACGGCGTGTGCTTGCGCTCCGACGCTTCGGGGTTGGGGTAGACGTCGTAGCGCGCCATGGGGGTCAGCGCCCTTTGGCGAAGCTGCGGTACTTGGCAAGCGGCAATCCGTCGCGTTCGATGCGTTCGTTGTAGGCATCGATCGCGCCCTTGTTGTCGGCGTTCCAGCGCTCCCAGTAGCGGCGGCGCACTTCGTCGACCAACAGGGCGTCGACGGTTTGCGACAGGTTCATGCCGAGTTCGCGCGCCAGATCGAGCACCTTGGCGTTCAGCGTCAGGTTGGTTGGCTTCTTCGGGGCGTTGTCGAATCTGAGCATGGCGGGACTCCATGAATCATGCGCATGAATTATGCTTGATCGAACTGCAGCGCCGCCAGTCGCGCATACAAGCCGCCGGCGGCCGCGAGTTGCGCGTGCGTGCCGGTCTCGACGATCTCGCCCGCTTCCATCACGATGATGCGGTCGGCGCGCTGCACGGTCGCCAGCCGATGCGCGATGACGAGCGTGGTGCGGTCCTTCATCGCCGATTCGAGCGCGGCCTGCACCATGCGTTCGCTTTCCGCGTCGAGTGCGCTGGTGGCTTCGTCGAGCAGCAGCAGCGGCGGGTTCTTCAGCATCGCCCGCGCAATGCTGATGCGCTGGCGCTGGCCACCCGACAGCCGCACGCCGCGCTCGCCGAGGAAGGTCTTGTAGGCGTCCGGCAGCGCCATGATGAAGTCGTGTGCGAAGGCGGCCTTCGCCGCCTCGATCACGTCAGCGTCACTGGCGTCCGGGCGGCCATAGCGGATGTTCTCCATCGCGTCGTTCGAGAAGATGACGCTGTCCTGCGGCACGATGCCGATGCGCTCGCGCAGCGCGTGCAGTGCCACGTCTTTCACGGGCACACCGTCGAGCAGCACGTCGCCGGCGGCCACGTCGTAGAAGCGCAGCACGAGCTGGAACACCGTGCTCTTGCCGGCGCCGCTCGGGCCGACCAGCGCCACCGTCTCGCCCGGCGCCACGTTCAGGTTGAAGTGCGACAGCGTCGGATGCTGCGGCCGCGACGGGTAGCGGAAGCTCACGTCGTGCATCGCCAGCGACGAGCCGCCGCGCGTCGCGGCGAGCGCCACCGGCCGAGCCGGCGAGGTGATCGGCGAGCGCAGGCTCAGCAGTTCCATCAGCCGCTCCGTCGCACCGGCGGCACGCAGCAGGTCGCCATAGACCTCCGACAACACCGCGACGCTGCTCACCAGGATGATCACGTAGACGACGGTCTGCCCGAGATGCCCGGCGCTGATGTCGCCGCGCACCACCGCCTGGGTGCCCTGGTACAGCCCCCACAGCAGCGCGCCGAATGTGGCGGTGATGATGAACGCGACCAGCGCCGCGCGCATCCGCGTGCGCTTGACGGCAGTGCCGAACGCGGCCTCCGTCGCGGCATCGAAGCGCGTGGCCTCGCGCTTTTCTTGCGTGTAGCTCTGCACCACGGGGATCGCGTTCAGCACCTCGGCGGCGATCGCGCTGGTGTCGGCCACTCGATCCTGGCTGGCGCGGCTGAGCTTGCGCACGCGCCGGCCGAAGTACAGGCTGGGCAGCACCACGATCACGAGAATGCCCAGCACCTGCGTCATCACGACTGGGTTAGTGAACACCAGCATCGTCATCGCGCCGAGCCCCAGCACTGCGTTGCGCAGCCCCATCGAGAGACTGGAGCCGACGACCGTCTGCACCAGCGTCGTGTCGGTGGTCAGGCGCGACAGCACCTCGCCGGTCTGCGTGCTCTCAAAGAACTCGGGGCTTTGCGTCACCACGTGCGCGTAGACGGCGTTGCGCAGGTCGGCGGTGACGCGCTCGCCCAGCCAGGTGACGGCATAGAAGCGCAGTGCGGAGAACACGCCCAGCGCCGCGCCGACCGCGAACAGCGCGAAGAAGTGCTCGCGCAACGCCATCACCCGCGTGCCCGGGTCGGCCGTCACGAAGCCCTGGTCGATCAGCGATTTCATCGCCACCGGAAACACCAGCGTGCTGACCGCGGACAGCACGAGAAACAGGATCGCCAGCCCGATCTGGACCCGGTAGGGCCGCAGGAACGGCATCAACCCGGCCAGGGATCGAACATTGCGCGCGGCTGCGGGCGGGGGGGTGGTTGCGGCGGGCAGGGGCAGGGCGGGGCTGGACATGCGACGAGTGTAGGTGAGCTGGCCCCGGATGAGCCTTGACAAATACTGCCTAGGCAAGTATATTCACGTCCATCCCTTGAAAATGCTGCATCGTGACCCGAACCGCCACCCGAATCGCACCGCCTGTCGAGTTCTATCGCGCCGACGCCTACTGCGCCGAAGAGAGCGTGGGCTACCTGATGAAGCGCATCATGATGTCGGTCGTCTACCAGGTCGACAAGCGTCTCGATGTGCATGAACTCACGAGTGCCCAATGGGGCCCGTTGATGCGTTTGCGCACCACCGGCGGCTCCACCGTCGCCGAGCTGGCGCGCTGGCTGCAAGTGGATGCCGGCGCGATGACCCGCCTCCTCGACCGGCTCGAGAAAAAGGGCCTTTGCAAGCGGGTCCGTTCCACCGAAGACCGCCGTGTCGTCAAGGTCGAGCTCACACCCGACGGCGCGACGGCGATCCAGGAGGTGCCCGCCGTGCTGGCCGAGGTGATGAACGCGCACCTCGCCGGCTTCTCGAAATCCGAGTGGCTGGCGCTCAAGAGCTACCTGACCCGCATGCTCGAGACCGGCGATGCGTTGCGAGACGCGCCCTGACCCAACGCCCTGACATGGCAGCCCCCCACACGCCCAATTACCTGCCTAAGCAAATGAAGCCGCAACAACTATCCTTGAACGCCGCCGGGTCGGAGGGCGCATTCCGCGACGCCGCCCGCCGCGTGTACGCCGCGATCCCGACGCTCACCGCGATTGCCGTCGCGCTCGCCTCCAGCATCGTGCTGACGCTGACGGGCTGCGCCAGCAGCACCGGCATCGCGCCGGCCGCGCAGATCAGCCCGCCGGCCGCCATCGGCCTCGACGCCACCTCGACGACTCCGGCCGTGGCCGCCGACTGGTGGCGCGGCTTCGGCGACACCACGCTCGACGGCCTCGTCGAACGCGCGCTCGCCGGCAACCCGAGCCTGAAGGTCGCGCAGGCGCGACTCGCTCGTGCCGAGGCCGCCGTGGGTGGCGCGAAGTCTGCCGACGGCCTGCAGGTCAACGGCTCGTTCGATTCGACGCGCCAGCGCTTCAGCGCGAACAGCATCTACCCCCCGCCGCTCGGTGGCGGCGTCTACACACTGAGCACCGCGCAGATCGGCGCGTCGTGGGAGCTCGACTTCTTCGGCCGCAACCGCGCAGCGATCGAGGCTGCGGTCGGCGCGCAGCGCGCGGCCGGGGCGGAGGTTCAGGCCGCGCGCGTGATGCTCGCGACCAACGTCGCGCGCACCTACGTGCAGCTCGGTCGGCTGTTCGAGCAGCGCGACGTGGCGGTGCGCTCGCTGCAGCAGCGCGACGACACGCTCGCGCTGATCAGGCAGCGCGTGCAAGGCGGCCTCGACACGGCCGTCGAGCAGCGCCAGGGCGAGGGCGCCTTGCCCGAGACGCGCCAGCAGATCGAGCAGCTCGACGAGCAGATCGCGCTGGCCCGCCACGCGCTCGCCGCGCTCACGGCGCAGGCACCGAACGCGCTCGACACGCTGAGCGTGCCGTTGAGCACGGTGAAGGCCGTCGCGATGCCTGCGACGCTGCCGGCGGACCTGCTCGGCCGCCGCGCCGACATCACGGCCGCACGTTGGCGCATCGAGGCCGCGACCAGCGACATGAAGAGTGCGAAGGCCCAGTTCTATCCGAACATCAACCTGACCGCGTTCGTCGGCCTGCAGAGTATCGGGCTGGACCAGCTCGTCAAGGCGGGTGCCGAGCAGTACGGCGCCGGTCCGGCGATCCGCCTGCCGATCTTTAACTCAGGCCGTCTGCGCGCCAACCTGAAGGTGAAGGTCGCCGACCTCGATGCCGCGGTCGAAAGCTACAACGCCGCCGTGCTCGACGCCGTGCACGACGTGGCCGACCAGCTCGCCTCATTGAGCTCGGTCGATCGTCAGCAGATCGAGCAGTCGCGCGCCCAGGCCGCGGCCGAATCGGCCTACGACCTCGCGACCCAACGCTACAAGGCCGGCCTCGGCACGTACCTGACGGTGTTGAACGCCGAGTCGACGGTGCTGAGCCAGCGTCGCCAGGCCGCCGATCTGAAGGCGCGCGCGCTCGACGCGCAGATCGCACTCATTCGCGCGCTTGGCGGCGGCTACGTCGCCGGCGCCTGAACACACATACGAATTCCGGAGAAGCCCCATGTCCACCGCTGAAACGAACCCCGTTCCCCAAGGCAACCCCGCGCGCAAGAAGGCGCTGACGGCCGTCGCCGCCGCCGTCGTCGTCGCCGGCATCGCCTATGGCGCCTACTGGGCGCTGGTGCTGAACCACTACGAGTCCACCGACAACGCCTACGTGCAGGGCAACGTCGTGCAGCTGACACCGCAGATCGGCGGCACCGTGATCGCGATCAATGCCGACGACACCGACCACGTGAAGGCCGGTCAGCTGCTCGTCAAGCTCGACCCGGCGGATGCGCAGGTTGCGCTCGACCAGGCCGAGGCGCAGCTTGCGCAGACCGTGCGCGAGGTGCGCACGCTGTACGCGAACAACAGCACCTTGCGCGCGCAGATCGCGCTGCGCGACGCCGACCTGGCGCGCGCGCAGAGCGAGGTCGCGCGCGCGCAGGACGACGTGTCGCGGCGCGCGCCGCTGGTCGCCACCGGCGCGGTCGGCAAGGAAGAGTTCAACCACTCGACCTCGCAGCTCACCGCCGCGAAGAGCAGCGTCGTCGCCGCGCAATCGGCCGTGGTCGCCGCCCGCGAGCAGCTGAGCTCGAACCAGACTCTGACCGATGGCGTCGCGGTCGATCAGCACCCGAACGTGCTGCGCGCCGCGGCGCGCGTGCGCGAGGCCTACCTCGCGCTGCGCCGCGCCGACCTGCTCGCGCCGGTCGACG
>JBDUAG010000051.1:0-12256 GCA_040004785.1 Burkholderiales bacterium
TCGTAGAGCGCACCGTTCTTGAAGTAAATTTCCAACGAGCCGGTGACATCCTGATCTACTTCGACCGACCCACACAGGACCGCGTCGTCGACGTGTTGGCGCGGCTGCTGGGGGAACAAGGTCTGCTGTTCGTCGGCCCTTCCGAAACCGGCCTGCTGTTGAGTCACGGCTTCGTTTCGACGAAGTTGCCACTGGCATTCGCCTTTCGGAAGGCACCTGCCGCTGCGCGCGACACAACGCCGATCACCGTGCACCGTGCCAAACGCTCACCGTTTGTGAGTCCGCCCGCCCACCCCGTGACGGCACCCCAGCCCCTTCGCAGGATCCCGTCAAAGGCTGCAGGCATTCCGCCAGCCATCGCACCGCCCAAAATCATCACGGGCATCGATCAAGCGGAGCGTCTGGCGAACCAGGGGCACCTGGCCGAAGCTGGCCAGTGTTGCGAAGCGCATTTGCGCGCGCACGGCCCATCGGCAAAGGCGTTCCATCTCCTCGGCGTCATACGCGACGCCAGCGGCCACCCGGTGGAAGCCGCCGACAGCTACCGCAAGGCACTCTATCTCGATCCCGATCATCACGAGGCGCTGGTGCACCTCGCCTTCTTGCTGCACAAGCGAGGCGATGTGGCTGGCGCGCAGGTACTGCAGCAGCGCGCGCACCGGCTGCAACTCAAGGGCAAGAAGCAACATGCACGCGTTGCCGACTGACGCTGGGGTCTCGATGCCGATCCGCATCACGGATTGCTGGAACCGCATTGGTGTGCGAGGCGATGGTTCTTGCCCGGAGCTGAAACAGCACGTTCACTGCCGCAACTGTCCCACCTACGCCGCGGCCGCCGTGGCTTTGCTCGACCGCGACCCGCCGCCCGATTACCTCGCCGACTGGAGCTACCATTTCGCGCAGGAACAGACCGCGGAGCAGGTCGATGTGCAGTCGGTATTCATCTTTCGCATCGGCGCCGAATGGCTGGCCTTGCCGACGCCGATATTCGCCGAGGTCGCCGAACTGCGCTCGATTCATTCGCTGCCGAACCGGCGCAGCGGCGTGGTGCTGGGCCTGGCCAACGTGCGCGGGGAACTGCTCGTCTGCGTGTCGCTGGGCAACGTGCTCGGCCTGGAGAACGCGGCAGAGTCGAATCGCGAACAGCAGCGCAGCGCGCAGCAACGCCTACTGGTGATCGGTGGCGACGGCCAGCGCCTGGGGTTCCCGGTCGACGAAGTGCACGGCATTCATCGCGTTCATGCGCACGAACTGAAGGAAGTGCCGGGGACCGTCGCGCGAGCCACGGCGACCTACTCGAAAGCGATCCTCGCGTGGCAGCAGAAATCGGTGGGCCTGCTAGATGACCAACTGCTGCTTCACACGCTGAGCCGGAGCCTGGGATGAGCACCGATGATCTCAGCGACCTGTCGATGCTGGAGCTGTTTCAGATCGAAGTGGAGACACAGACGCGGGTGTTGGTCTCGGGCCTGCTGGCGCTGGAGCAAGACCCTGCCGCGGCCGACCAGCTCGAGGCGTGCATGCGCGCGGCCCACTCGCTCAAAGGCGCAACGCGCATTGTCAACCTCAACGCGGGGGTGGCCTTGACGCATGCGATGGAGGATTGTTTCGTCGCCGCGCAACAGGGCCGGCTGAGGCTGCGCCAAGTGCACATTGACGTGCTCCTCACTGGCGTGGATCTTCTGGGACGTCTCACCAAGGCGTCGCAGGCTGACCTCGACCGACCGACTGAACTGGATCAAATACAGGTCGACGCTTTCCTCCAGACGTTGACCCTCGCCATGCAGACGACTGGCGAGAGCGCGCCGGCCAATGACGATTCGCCACCGCCATGGCATGAGGCCCGAGCGCCAAGACAGCCCGTCATAGAACCCGGTACCCCGGATCGCGTGTTGCGCGTCACGGCTGAAAATCTGAACCGCCTGCTCGGCCTGGCCGCCGAGTCGCTGGTGGCATCGCGGTGGCTCAAGCCCTTCGCCGACTCGTTGCTGCGGCTCAAGCGGCTGCAGCATGCCTCGGCGCAAAGCCTGGACGCGCTGCGCGACACGGGATCCGCTTCGGGGCCGGATGAGCAAAGATTGGCAGCGCTGGATGAGATCAAGCGCCGCGTGCTCGAATGCGAACAGCTGGTGGCAAATGGGCTCGCCAACCTGGAGCTGTTCGACCGGCGCTCCGCCGATCTCTCCCGGCGGCTCTACGATGAAGCCGTGGCCTGCCGCATGCGGCCGTTCGCTGACGGCGTCCAGGCCTTTCCGCGCATGGTGCGTGACCTCGCCCACACGCTCGGCAAGCAGGCGCGGTTGGAGATCCTCGGCGCGACGACACAAGTGGACCGCGATGTTCTGCAGCAGCTCGAAGCGCCGCTGGGTCATCTGCTGCGCAATGCGGTCGACCACGGCCTCGAATCACCCGAGCAGCGTCTTGCCGCGGGAAAGTCCCCCTCAGGCGTCGTGCAACTCGAAGCCCGCCACAGCGGCGGCGCACTGCAGATCATCGTGTCGGACGATGGCCGCGGGATCGATCTGGACGCGCTGCGCGTTGCCGTGGTGGATCGCAGGCTCACCACGGTGGAAGTCGCGACCGCGCTCTCCGAGGCGGAGCTGCTGGAGTTCCTGTTTCTGCCCGGATTCACGCTGAAGGAGAGCGTGACCGAGATTTCCGGCCGCGGCGTCGGACTCGACGTGGTACAGAACATGGTCAAGCAGGTGCGCGGGACGGTCCGCGTCTCGGCGCCGGCGGGCAAGGGGGTGCGATTCCACCTGCTGCTGCCGCTGACTCTGTCGGTCGTGCGCACGCTGCTGGTGGACATCGGCGGCGAGGCCTACGCCTTCCCTCTCGCGCACATCTTTCGCACCTTGCGCCTGGCGCGGGCGCAGGTCGAAGTGCTCGAAGGCCGGCAGCATTTCGGCCTCGACGGGCGCCGCATCGGGCTCGTCGCTGCCCATCAGATCCTGGAAGCTGGCGCGTTCAACCCGCCCGAGGGCGATCTGGCGGTCATCGTCGTGGGCGACCACAACGCCACCTACGGGTTGGTGGTGGACCGTTTCCTCGGGGAGCGCGAATTGGTTTTGCAGCCGCTCGACCCCCGCCTGGGCAAAATCAAGGACATCAGTGCCGGCGCGCTGATGGAGGATGGCTCGCCGGTGCTGATCGTCGATGTCGAAGACGCGATCCGCTCGGTGCAAAAGCTGATCGCCGCTGGCAACTTGAGCAAGGTGCAGCGGGGCGCCATCGCGGCCGGAAAGAAGAAGCGCAAGCGCGTGCTGGTGGTGGACGACTCGCTCATCGTGCGCGAGCTGGAGCGCAAGCTTCTGGCGCAGCATGGCTACGAGGTCGAAGTCGCGGTCGATGGCATGGATGGCTGGAACGCCGTGCGCACAGGCCACTTCGACCTCCTCGTGACGGACATCGACATGCCGCGCATGGATGGCATCGAGCTGGTGACGCTCGTCAAGCGCGACCCACACCTGAAGGCCCTGCCGGTGATGATCGTGTCGTACAAGGACCGCGCGGAGGATCGTCAGCGCGGGCTGGAAGCCGGAGCCGACCATTACCTGACCAAAGGCAGCTTTCATGACGAGACGCTGCTGCAGGCAGCGGTGGATCTGATCGGCGAGGCCGCCACATGAAGATCGCCATCGTGAATGACATGCCGCTGGCCGTGGAGGCCTTGCAGCGCTCGGTGGCGCTGAAACCGGAACACCGCGTGATCTGGGTGGCCGAGAACGGTGCTCAGGCGGTGGAGCGTTGCGCACAGCAGCGGCCGGATCTGGTGTTGATGGACTTGCTGATGCCGCAGATCGACGGCGTCGAAGCCACACGCCGCATCATGGCGAGCACACCCTGCGCCATCCTGGTGGTCACCGCCAGCGTCGGCGCCAACAGCTGGCGCGTCTTCGAGGCGATGGGCCACGGCGCGCTCGACGCCGTCAACACGCCGACGCTGGGGGTGGGCGATCTGCGCGAGAGTGCCGCGCCGTTGCTGGCGAAGATCGACATCATCGGCAAGCTGATCGGCGACGGGGCCAGGACCCCGGGAGTCGGCGCGCACGCCCGTCGGACGTCGCTGAAGTCCGGCCAGCCGTATCTTGTGGCAATCGGTGCGTCGGCCGGCGGGCCTGCGGCACTGGCCACGGTGCTGGGCGGCTTGCCGGCGGGCTTTCCTGGCGCCGTGGTCGTCATTCAACATGTGGATGAGCAGTTTGCCGCAGGCATGGCGCAGTGGTTGGGTCAGCATTGCGCGCTGCCGGTGCGGGTCGCCAAGGAAGGCGACGCGCCTATGGCAGGCACCGTGTTGCTGGCAGGCACCAACGACCATCTCAGGCTGACAACGCGCGACCGGCTCGGGTACACGCGCGAACCGCTTGACCATGTCTACCGTCCATCCGTGAACGTGTTCTTTGAAAGCGCGAGCGAGCTGTGGACGGGAGAAGCCGTGGGTGTCCTATTGACTGGCATGGGAAGGGACGGCGCGTCGGGCCTGAAGGCGCTGCGCGACAAAGGGCACTACACCATCGCGCAAGATCAAGCCACCAGCGCCGTCTATGGCATGCCCAAGGCGGCAGCCGCTTTGCATGCGGCAGTAGACATCTTGCCGATCGAACGCGTCGCACCGGCACTGGTCAATGCCGTTGTCCACAAAGCGACCAGCCGGAGAAACAATGATGACCAATGATGAATCGACGAACCCCGACACGCCGTTGCGTCCTTCTGCAAAGGCATTGGCCGTCATGGTGCTGTTGGTCGATGACCAGCCGATGGTCGGTGAGGCCATTCGCCGAACCCTGCGCGGCCAGCCGGACATTGCGTTCCACTACTGTGCCGATTCCGCCGAGGCTGTCGCGGTGGCCGCGCAAATCGGGCCGACAGTCATCCTGCAAGACCTGGTCATGCCTGGCATCGACGGCCTGACGCTCGTGCGCCAGTACCGCGCCAACCCGGCGACGAGAGACATCCCAATCGTCGTCCTGTCGACCACGGAAGACCCGGCCGTGAAGAGCGATGCGTTTACGGCTGGCGCGAACGACTATCTCGTCAAGCTGCCGAGCAGCGTCGAGTTGATTGCCCGCATCCGCTATCACTCCAAGGCTTATTCGATCCAGCTGCAACGCGACGAAGCCTTCCGTGCACTTCGAGAAAGTCAGCAGCAACTCATGGAGACAAATATCGAGCTGCAGCGCCTGAGCCATGTGGATGGGCTCACCGAACTGAGCAACCGAAGGTATTTCGATCAGCAAATCGACATGGAGTGGAGACGCGCCGCGCGGGAGCAAAGCCCGCTTTCGGTCCTGATGATCGATATCGACGACTTCAAGCGCTTCAACGATACCTACGGACACCCTGCAGGAGACGACGCGTTGAAGAGGGTGGCAAGATCGATGCAGAAGAGCGCATCGAGGTCGACCGACGTCGCAGCGCGCTTTGGCGGTGAGGAGTTCGCCTTGCTATTGCCATCAACCCCGCTCGGCGGAGCCCAATCCCTCGCAGAGAACCTTCGCCGAGGCGTGCACGATCTCCACATTCTTCATGGCGCCTCAACTGTGGCCGAATGCATGACGGTGAGCGTAGGCGCCGCGACAATGATTCCGCACCGCGGAGATTCATTTCTCCCCTTGATTGAAACCGCGGACAAGGCGCTCTACGAGGCCAAGCGAGCTGGCAAGAACCGGGTGAGATGACTCATGACGCACGAATCGAGTCGAGGAGTCAGCCCCAAATGCCGCGCGTATCACCTGGCTGCCGTAGAAGGCTTTGCAATGGCTCGTGGCACAGGCAAAGCGCGACGACGACGGGCTGGAACCGACGCAAACATTCAGTCACGCCTCGCGGTGTGGCTCGATAGCTGCCCTTCGCGAATGACCGAAGATGGCCGGGACGAACCGCTCGCGATCGTTCAGTCAACGACAGCTGAGCGCCAGGTTGCGGACGTTGATCTGGCCAAGGACAGGTATCGGTAATAGACCGGTCGGCCGCCTCGACGCGTTGGGCAGCCGGACCCGACCCAAACCTGCCACGGGATCTGCCAAACTGCCCGCCGCAAAGCTGTCCTTCAAATTCACATTCTTCCCACCTATATGTGGGTGGTTCTTGGATGTTGATGAAGCCGAGCGAGGCGGAAGCTGACGGTGATCAGTCGAACTTGCTGAGCGCACATCACGTGTTCCCCCGCTTGTTGGCGCCGACTTTGGAATGAGCCAGTTGCCGACATCGTGCCAACTCGCGCGTGAGCCATTCGATCGAGACCGAATGCCAAGTCGGCATTTCCCGCTGATGGTTTACTCGCGCAAACATCGGCGCGGCCGCTCAGTGTGGCGTCTCCACGGCCGTCGGCCGGTTCGCGCCGGCCGCGGTCAGCCCGGCTGGGGCGACGCCAGCCAGAGACGTCCGTGTTAGGGGACTTGGCCGTGGCAGCCCCGCATCGGCACCTGCGACGTGCCGCGATGGCCCGGACTCAACGCTCGATCGTCTTGTTCCAGCGTACGTTCCAGGCCGGACGGTTCGCGTTGATGCTCTCCCAGTCCAGCGTGATCGCCGTCTTCATGTAGTTGTTGATCGCGGCCACCTGCGCGACGCCTTCACCCACCGCCGGCGCCTTCGGGTTGGTCGGGATCTGACTGCCGTACTGCAGTACGTTCGCTTGCGCCAGCGGCGAGAGCAGGAACTCGGTCAGCTTCTGCGCGAGTTCGGGTTCGCTGTTATTGGCGATCACGCACTGGCCCAACATGAGCACCACGGCGCCTTCCTTCGGATTCGCATATTCAACCGGAATGCCCTTGGTCTTCAGTGCGGCGACGGCCGTCGGCGTCAGCGGGAAGATCGCCGCTTCGCCGGTCTGAACCATCTCCGAGAGCTTGGCCGAGCTCGGGATGTACTCGAGCACGTTCGGGCCGATGGTCGTCGGCCAAGCCTTGAAGCCTGGCTCGACGTTCTTGTCGTTGCCGCCCTGGATGCGGTTGAACATCAGGAAGCCATGCAGCCCGAAGGACGAGGACGGGGCCGATTGGAACACCACCTTGCCCTTGAACTTGGGGTCGGCCAGGTCCATCCACGAGGTGGGCGCGGCCCAGCCCTTTTCCTTGAACATCTTGGCGTTGTAGGCCAGGCCGGTCATTCCCAGGCTCACGCCGCTGGCCATGTCGCCCTTGAAGCGTGCGGCCGGGTAGATCTCGTTGAGCGCGGCGCTCTGGCGCTGCTTCTCGCACAGGCCCATGCCGATGGCGCGGACCATCACGCCGTCGTCCAGGAACATCACGTGCATCTGCGGACGGTCCTTGTTGGCCTGCGCCTTGGCCAGGATGTCGGCCGAGGTGCCAGGCACCACCACCACCTTCACGTTGTTCAGCTTCTCGAAGGCCGGGAACACGTACTGCGTGTACGCCTTCTCCATCGTGCCGCCGTTCATGCCGATGTAGATCGTCTTGGTCTGCGCGCCGGCCACACCGCTGGCGGCCAGGGCAGCAGCTGCCGCCACCGAGAAGAGCGCGCGGCGCAGGGTTGCGGGCTTGGGAGCGAAGCGGGAGGAGGACATGGCTTTCCTTTCGAGGGGTTGAAGGCGGGATGGATGCAGGCAATGAAATCGAGTCAGTGGGCGAGCACCGGTGCCGCTTCCGGCGCGTCGACGAAACGCCTGATGGAGAATGCGTCGATCGGTGTGCTGCTGCGGCCGTCGCGCACCAGCTCGGCCAGCACTTCACCGACTGCAGGGCCGATCTGGAAACCAGCACCGGCAAAGCCGAAGCCGTGGAACAGGCCCGGCGTCGTGCGGCTCGGGCCGACGACCGGTTGACGGTCGGGCAGGTAGCCTTCGGTGCCGCTCCAGGTGCGGATGAAGTGCGCATGGCGCAGCACGGGCAGCAGCTCGATCGCTTGCGTGGCGAGCGCGGCTATCGACGCGCGATCGGAGCGCGCGCGGTCGGCATCGAGTGCTCGGCCCGGCCCGCCGCCCAGCACCAGGTTGCCGCGCGCCACCTGGCGGCAGTACACGCCGCCGCCTTCCACGCCCAGGCTCCAGTTCATGAAGAAGGGCAACGGCTCGGTCACCGCCATGGCGGGGTGGCCTGAATGCATCGGCACTGCGTCGCCAAACTGCTCGGCAACCGCGTTGGCCCAGGCGCCGGCGCAATTGAGCAGCACGGGCGCCTTCACTTCCAGCGCGTCGCCCGCGCGCAGGTGGAACAGCTGGCCGTCGTGCGCGATCTCGTCGACGCGCGTGCGCTCGTGGATGTCGGCATGGGCGCGCTGCGCCGCGAGCGCGAAGGCCGGCGACACGAGGCGCGGGTTGGCCTGTCCGTCTTCCATGCACAACGACCCGCCGACAGCCTTGCCACCGAGCCAGGGACAGCGCTCGCGCAGCCGCGCGCCGGAGAGGATGTCGATGCCGAGGTCGAAGTCGCGCGCGCGGTCGCGGTAGGCCTCCAGTGCGGCGAGGTCGGCCTCGCTGCGTGCGATCTTGAAGTGGCCCGAGCGGATGTACTCGCCGTCGGTGCCCAGGAGTTCGGGCAGGCGGCCCCAGATCCCATGGGCACGCTGTGCCAGCGGCAGCTGGCTGATCGGCCGCCCCTGACGCCGCACGCCGCCGTAGTTCACGCCACTCGAGCGCGAGCCGCACAGGTCGCGCTCCAGCAGCACCACGCCCAGCCCCATGCGGCGCAGCGCCAGCGCGGCCGAGCTGCCCACGATGCCACCGCCGACGATGGCGACATCGGTGCTGATGCGCCGCGTCATGCGGCCACTCCTTCGTGCGACGCGCTCGGGGCAGGCACAAGCTGGATCGGGATCGGCTTGATCGGCGCCTGACCGCGGAAGCGGCCGACCTGCTGCACCGGCTGGCCGGTCGCATGCGCGAGGATCTCCGCAGCCGCCACGCCGCACATGCGACCTTGGCAACGGCCCATGCCGACGCGCGTCAGCGCCTTGAGGCGGTTCATCTCGTCGGCGCCGCTGTCCGCGATGGTGCGTCGCAGCTCGCTGGCCGTGACGTTCTCGCATCGGCACACGACGAGTTGGTCCGGCGCATGCGCGGCCCAGTCGGTGGGAAAAGGAAACGCGCGTTCGAGGCCTTTGCGGAAGACGGTGAGCTTGGCGAGCTGCTGCCGCAGCACGCCCGCGCGCTGCGTGTCGACGGCGACGCCGCGGTCGGCCAGCAGCGTCAGCGCGGCCAGTTCGCCGGCCAACTCGGCCGCGTCGGCGCCCATGATTCCGGCGCCATCGCCCGCGAGGTACACGCCGGCGACGCTGGAGCGGCCAGCCTCGTCGCGCTCCGGCAGATGCGCTCGGTGCAGCGGCGCGAAGTCGAAGCGGCAACCGAGCAGATCGGCGAGCTGCGTCTCGGAGCGCAGCGCGTAGCCGAAGCCGACCGCGTCGCAGTCGAGCGAACGTTCGCGCTCGCCTTCGCGCCACACGACCGAACGCACGCGCTCGGCACCTTGCATCTTCACCAAACGCACGCCGCTGTGCAGCGCCACGCCATGCGCGCGCAACCAGGCCACGTAATACACGCCCTTGAGAAAGACGACGGGCTGCGTGAGCATCGCCGGCACGGCGGCCAGTTGATCGCCGAGCCGCGCGGTGTCGAGCACCGCCGCCACGTTGACGCCGGCCTTCGCGTACTGATAGGCCACGAGGTAGAGCAAAGGCCCGGTGCCCGCGAACACCACGCGCGAACCGATGGCGCAGCCTTGGAACTTGAGCGCCACCTGCGCGCCGCCAAGCGTGTACACACCTGGCAGTGTCCAGCCCGGCACGGGCAGCACGCGGTCGGTCGCTCCGGTGGCGACGATGAGCTGGCCGTAGGGGACGGTGCGCGTGGTCTGCGTGGGGCCGTGCATCACGTCGAGCTTGTTGTCCTGCACGCTCCACACGAGGCTGTCGGGACGGTAGTCGATGCGGCCTTGCAGGGCGTCGATGGCTGTGTGCACGGCGGTGGCACGTGCGGCCTCGGTGCCGTAGAGCGTCTTCGGCGGGCGCTTGAAATTCGCGGGCGGGCGGCGGTAGATCTGACCGCCGGCACGGGCAGCCTCGTCGATCAGCGCGGGACGCAGGCCGTGTGCCGCGAGCGTCTGCGCGGCGCGGATGCCGGCCGGGCCGGCACCGACGATCACGGGCTGCAGCGGCGAGTTCATGGGCGCGCTCCGCCGCTCAACAAGGCCATGCCGGGCGCGATGAAGGTCGAGCAGGCGCGCAGCCGTGCGCCATCGGCGGTGGCGATCCAGCAGTCCTGGCACGCGCCCATCATGCAGAAGCCGGCGCGCGGCTCGTGGCTGAATTCGTTGCGGCGCAGTTGCGTGCCGTGCGTCAGCACTGCGGTCAGCACCGTGTCGCCTTCCAGCGCCTGCGCCGGTTGGCCGTCGAGGGTGAAGGCGACCGCGGCGCGCTGCATCTCGGCGACGCGGCGCAACAGCGGTCGCGGGGAGACGGTATTCACCGGTGACCTCCGACCAGCACGCGGTCGAGGCCGTAGAGCCGGTCGAGCACGATCATCGCGACCGCAGTGACCGCCACCATCAGCGCCGACACGGCTGCCATCAGCGGGTCGATCGACTCGGTCGCGTACATGTACATGCGCACCGGCAGCGTCACGGTACTTGGCGAGGTGACGAAGATCGACATCGTCACTTCGTCAAAGCTATTGATGAAGGCCAGCAGCCAGCCGCCGGTCACGCCCGGCAGGATCATGGGCAGCGTGATGCGCTTGAACACCGTCGCCTGGCTGGCGCCGAGCGACAGCGCGGCCTGCTCGGCGCTGCGGTCGAAGCCAACCAGCGCGGCCACCACCAGGCGCAGCGTGTACGGCGTGACGATTAGCGCGTGCGCGAAGATCAGGAAGCCGAAGCTGCCGGTGCCGCCGACCAGTGCGAAGAGGCGCAGCAGCGCGACGCCCAGCACGAGGTGCGGAATGATCAGCGGCGACAGGAACAGCGCGTTGAGGAAGTCGCGCCCGGGAAAGCTGTAGCGCGTGATCGCCATGCCCGCCGGCACCGCGAGCAGCGTCGCGATGGTCGCGGAGGCGAGCGCCAGCCACAGGCTGTTCCAGAAGGACTGCATGAAGTCCGGGTGCTCGAACACCGCGCGGAACCAGCGCAGCGAGAACTCGGTGCTCGGCAGCGTGAGCGTGTTCTCGGGCGTGAAGGCCACGACGCAGACGACCACGAGGGGCGCCAGCATGAAGGCGATGACGAACGCGTTGAACGCCAACGCAATGGGTCCGTTCTTGCTCATGCCTTAACCCAGCGCCTTCTTGTAGCGGCCTTCGACGAGGCGGTTGTAGCTCAGCATCACAACGAGATTCGCGATCAGCAGCACCAGCGCGATGGCGGCACCGAGAGGCCAGTTGAGCTCGTGCAGGTACTCGTCGTAGACAACGGTCGCGACCATCTTGAGCCGGCGCCCGCCGAGCAGGCCGGGGATGGCGAAGGAGCTCGCCGCGAGGCCGAAGACGATCAGGCTGCCCGACAGGATGCCAGGCATGACTTGCGGCAGCACGATGCGCCGCAGCGTGGTGAAGGGCGTGGAGCCGAGCGACAGTGCCGCGTTCTCGACGCCCGCGTCGAGCTTCTGCAGCGAAGTCCACACCGGGATCACCATGAAGGGCAGCATCACATGCACCAGCGCGATGACGATGGCCGTCTCGGTGTAGAGGATCTTGACCGGGCCGAGGCCGAAGGCGCCGAGCAGTCCGTTCACGAGGCCTTCGGGGCCGAGCAGCATGCTCCAGCCGAAGGCGCGCACCACCACCGACACCAGCAGCGGCGCGAGCACCACCAGCAGCAGGATCGACCGCCACGGGTTGCGCATGCGGCTGAGCACGTAAGCCTCTGGGGTGCCGATCAGCACGCAGATCAGGGCCACCAGCGCCGCGATCCAGAAGGTGCGCCAGAAGATTTCGTAGTAGTAGGAGTCGGTGAACAGGTGCTTGTAGTGCTCGAGCGTGAACTCGCCGCTCTTCGCCCCCAGCGTCGGGTCGTACACGTTGAACGACAGCACCGCGGTGAGCAGCAGCGGCACCAGCAATAGCACGGTGAAGAGCACCAGCGCCGGGCCCGAGAGCCACCAGGGCGTGGACTTCCTGGCGAGTGCGCTCCCAAGGAAATGTGGCTTTGCCACTTTCCTTGATCCCCGCGGGGGACGGTCGGCCTCGGCCGGCCTTGGGGCGCTCATCAGGCAACCTCCGCCGCGACGGCGTCGTCGGCCGGCAGCAGGCGTGTGCAGTGGTCGGGCCAGTCGATGCCGGCGGCCTGGCCTTCGTCGAGGGCGTCGC
>JBDUAG010000488.1:0-3630 GCA_040004785.1 Burkholderiales bacterium
TGCGCGATCTGGAACAGCGAGGCCGAGAGGCCGTAGCCGTAGCTCATCGTCGCCTGCTCGATCGGCTTCCAGGTCTTGAACGGGCGCAACCGGCCCGTCACGGCGCCGGGGAAACCGATCTGCGGCTTCTGCCCGAAACCGACCTGCGTGTACAGCTCCCACATCTCGCGCGGCTGGAACATCAGCCCCATGCGCATCGCACCGATGTTGCTCGACTTCTGGATCACCTCGGAAACGGTCAGGTCGCCGTGCGCGTGCGAATCGCTGATCACGAAACCGCCCATCGAGATCTTGCCGGGCGCGGTGTGGATGATGGTCTCGGGTTTGACGCGGCCGGTCTCGAGCGCCCAGGCGGCAATGAACGGCTTGACGGTCGAGCCGGGCTCGAAGGTGTCGGTCAGCGCGCGGTTGCGCAGCTGTGCGCCGGTCAGGTTCTTGCGGTCGCCCGGGCTGTAGCTCGGGTAGTTCGCGAGCGCCAGCACCTCGCCGCTGCGCGCGTCGAGCACGACCACGCTGCCGGCCTTGGCCTTGTTCTCCGCGACGGCATCGCGGATGCGCTGGTACGCGAAGAACTGCACCTTGGAGTCGATGCTGAGTTGCACGTCGCGGCCGTCGGCCGGCGCGACACTGTCACCGATGTCCTCGACGACACGGCCGAGCCGGTCCTTGATGACGCGGCGCGTGCCGTTGCGGCCGGCAAGGTCCTTCTGATAGGCCAGCTCGATGCCTTCCTGCCCCTTGTCCTCGACGTCGGTGAAGCCGACCACATGCGTCGCCGCCTCGCCCTCCGGGTACTTGCGCTTGTACTCGCGCACTTGATGGATGCCCTTGAGGTTCAGGGCGAGCACGTCCTTGGCGAGCTGGTCTTCTGTCTGGCGGCGCAGCCACACGTAGTTGTCGTTGCTGTCGAGCCGATCGGTCAGCTCCTTGGGCGTCATGCCGAGCAGCTTCGAGAGCTGGCGTCGCTGCGCCGTGTCGGCCTCGAAATCCTTGGGGTCGGCCCACAACGACGGCGCCGGCACGCTCGACGCGAGGATCAGCCCGTTGCGGTCGAGGATGCGGCCGCGGCTCGCGGTCAGCTCCAGCGTGCGCGCGTAGCGGATCTCGCCCTGGCGCTGGAAGAACTCGGTGCCGATCACCTGCACATACAGCGCGCGGCCGAGCAGGCCGCAGAAGCTCAGGCCGACGAGCGCGACCAGGAACTTCGAGCGCCACGGCGGCGTCTTCGAGGCCAGCAGCGGGCTGGTCGAGTAGTTCACGGCGCGCGCGCTCGCGCCCGGGCTGCGGCCCTGCGTCTTGGTCGCCTTCCTCGCAATGCCCTGGGAACCCTTGATCTTGTCGATCCAGCTCATCGCGCGCTCCCGCTGGCCGCACTCGCACCGCCGCTGACGTATTGCGTGACCGCGGGCGTCGCGCTGCGCATCGCCAGCTTGTCGCGCGCCGTCTTCTCCACGCGCAGCGGCGTGGCCTGCGATTGCTGATCCGACTTCAGGCGCTCGAACTCGCTGGCGAGCACCCGCTCTTCGCTGCGCGCCTTGTCGAGGTCGGCGAACAGCCGGCGCGACTCGTGGGACACGCGCACGAGGTAGATCGCGCTGAAGATCAGCCCGATCAGCAGGAGCACGTTGAGCCGCGTCATGCGGCCACCTCGGTCCGCTCGGCCACCCGCATCACCGCCGAACGCGAGCGCGGATTGGCACGCACCTCGTCGTCGCTCGGCTTGACGCGCGCGATCGACTTCAGCCGCATCGCCTTCGGTTCGGCGAACGGCGCGCGGCGGTCGAAGACGTGCTTGCTTTCGCGCGCGATGAAGGTCTTGACGATGCGGTCTTCGAGCGAGTGAAAGCTGATCACGACCAGCCGCCCGCCGGGCAGCAGCAGGTCGAGCGCGGCGTTCAGGCCCTGTTCGAGCTCCTCAAGCTCGGCGTTGACGAAAATCCGAAGAGCTTGAAATGTGCGCGTTGCAGGGTTCTGGCCCGCTTCGCGGGTCTTGACCGCACGAGCCACGACGTCGGAAAGCTCCCCTGTGGTTCGAACAGGGTTCCCGCTTTCGCGCCGAGCAACAAGCGCCTTTGCAACCTGTAGAGCAAACCGTTCTTCCCCATAGTCACGAATCACCTCCGTCAATTGGCGCTCGTCGGCGCGGGCCAGAAAGTCCGCCGCGCTTTCGCCGCGGGTGATGTCCATGCGCATGTCCAGCGGCCCGTCGAAACGGAAGCTGAAACCGCGCGCCGGGTCGTCGATCTGCGGCGACGACACGCCCAGATCCAGCAACAAGCCGTTCACCTTGCGCACGCCCTGCGCGGCCAAGGTGTCGGCCATGTGCGCGAAGCTGGTGTGATGAATGGAAAAACGCGGGTCGGTGACCCGCGTTGATTCGTTGATGGAGGCGGCCTCTACGGCCTGCACATCGCGGTCGATGGCCACCAGCCTTCCTGTGGGCGAGAGCCGCTGCAAGAGCAGGCGCGAATGCCCGCCGCGGCCGTAAGTGCCGTCGAGATAGACGCCGTCGGGCGAGGTGACAAGTGCATCCACGGCCTCGTGGAGCAAGACAGTCGTGTGCTGCATGGTCAGAAGCTGAAATTCTTCAGCGACTCGGGCATATCGGACTGCAAGACCGCGGCTTCGTGCTCGGCATACGCCTTCGCATCCCAGAGCTCGAGGTGGCTGCCCATGCCGAGCATCATCACGTCGCGCACCAGGCCGGCGGAGAGGCGCAGCTCGGGCGCGATCAGCACGCGCGAAGAGGCATCGATCTCGACATCCATGGCGTTGCCGAGGAACACGCGCTTCCAGCCCGCGGCTTCCATCGGCAACGCGGCGACGCGATCGCGAAACGCCTCCCAGGCCGGGCGCGGAAAGATCAGCAGCGAGCCTCCCGGCTGCTTCGTGACCGTCAGCTGGTTGACACCCATCAATGTCAGGAGCTCGCGATGACGCGCCGGCACGGCAATTCGCCCCTTGCCGTCCAACGTCAGAGCGTTAGGCCCTTGAAATACGATGTTTGCCACGAATACCCGAAAAAGTGCACTTTGTGCCACTTTAGCGGAAATTCACAGACACGCAATCAAATTGCGAAAGAAAAATCAATGGAATCAAGGACTTAGGCGCGACTGTGAAGACACAATGGCTCAGAAAATACGTTCAAAAATAAGGACTTGCGAGGCGCACTGAAAGTAGTGCGTGAGCAAGAGACTCTGTGTGACGACGCGTAAGCGGCCGACTTATGCCGATGACTGCGGCGGGACTTAAGTGGACTACGGACCGACTTAAGTAGGGCCAAATCGCCACGGCATGACTTTGCGTCGGCGGCCGATCACTACGGCATGACTTACTAAGCACGTAACGAGGCAACAAGCCTTCGGCGGGGAGACGGCGCGCATCGCCTACAAGCGCAGCGCGCGCCGGCGATCACCGACTTCATGTTCCTGCCGATCAACGAGGCATTGCAGCATGTGGAGAGCGGCTCGCTGACCGCGCTGGCCATCACGTCGGAGAGACGGTCGCCGCTGCTGTCGCAAGTGCCGGCGATGCGCGAAGCCGCGGGCAAGACGACGATGGGGATGGACGCCTGGCAAGGCGCCCAAGGGCAGTGCATGTCGATAGGCCTCCAACTCGTCAAGGTCTATC
>JBDUAG010000489.1:0-3629 GCA_040004785.1 Burkholderiales bacterium
GCTTCGATTCGCTGGTGCAGACCGCCACCGGCTTCAACCACGCCGAAGCGCAGGCAGCCGGCGCCGCGCAACCGCGCGCGCTGCCGATGCAGATTCTCGACATGGCCAGCGGCGCGCTGATGGCGTTCGGCGCGCAGGCTGCGTTGCTGCGCCAGCAGCGCGAGGGCGGCAGCTGGCATGTGCGCGTCTCGCTGGCGCGCACCGGCGCCTGGCTGCGCACGCTCGGGCGGGTGCCGAACGGCTTCGACGTGCCGAAGGCCGACTTCACCGACGTGATGGAAACCAGCGCCTCCGGCTGGGGGCAACTCACCGCCATCAAGCACGCGGCCGAGTTCTCGGCCACGCCGGCCCGCTATGCCCGACCGTCGATGCCGCCCGGCAGCCACCCGCTCGCCTGGCCCGATCGCTGACCGGACCGCACGCGCCACCGAGTGTGCGTGCCAGAATCGCGACCGCAGTCTTCTACCCGAGCCCACGCCTTGAGCCTTGTCTTCCCCCACACCTTCGTGCCCTGGTTTCGCACCGTTGCGCCGCACATTCATGCGTACCACGGCAAGACCTTCGTCGTCGCGATCACCGGCGAGCTGATCGCGGCCGGCAAGCTGAGCCCGTTCGCCCAGGATCTGGCGATCCTGCACGCGATGGGCATCAAGCTGGTGCTGGTGCACGGCTTTCGGCCGCAGGTCAACGAGCAGCTGCGCTCCAAGGGCCACGAGGCGCGCTACAGCCATGGGCTGCGCATCACCGACGCGGTCGCGCTCGATTCGGCGCAGGAGGCGGCCGGCCAGCTGCGTTTCGAGATCGAGGCTGCGTTCTCGCAGGGCCTGCCGAACACACCGATGGCCAACGCGATCGTGCGCGTGGTGTCGGGCAACTTCCTGACGGCGCGGCCGGTCGGCATCGTCGATGGCGTCGATTTCATCCACAGCGGCGTGGTGCGCAAGGTCGATGGCGCAGCCATCCGCAGCGCGATCGATATCGGTGCGATGGTGCTGCTGTCGCCGTTCGGCTTCTCTCCCACCGGCGAGGCCTTCAACCTGACGATGGAGGACGTGGCGACCAGCACCGCGATCGCGCTGCAGGCCGACAAGCTGCTCTTCATCACCGAGGTGCCGGGCATCCACGAAGACCTGAGCGACGCCGAGAGCCCGATCGACACCGAGCTCGCGCTGGCCGATGCGGCGCGGTTGCTGGCGCAGCTGCCGCGGCCCGAGAAGCCGACCGACCCGGCGTTCTACCTGCAGCACTGCGTGCGCGCCTGCCGCGGCGGCGTCGAGCGCAGCCACATCCTGCCGTTCGCAATGGACGGCGCGCTGCTGATGGAGGTGTTCACGCACGACGGCATCGGCACGATGGTCGTCGACGAAAAGCTCGAGAGCCTGCGCGAAGCCACGTCGGACGACATCGGCGGCGTGCTGCAACTGATCGAGCCGTTCGAGCAGGACGGCACGCTCGTCAAGCGCAGCCGCACCGAGATCGAACGCGATATCGGCCACTACACCGTGATCGAGCATGACGGCGTGATCTTCGGCTGCGCCGCGCTGTACCCGTATCCCGAGTCCAAGACGGCCGAAATGGCGGCGCTGACGGTGTCGCCCGAAGTCCAGAGCCAGGGCGACGGCGAACGCATCCTGAAGCGCGTCGAGCAGCGCGCGAAGTCGATGGGTCTGGAGAGTATCTTCGTGCTGACGACGCGCACGATGCACTGGTTCATCAAGCGTGGTTTCGTGCAGGTCGATCCCGACTGGCTGCCCGACGCGCGCAAACGCAAATACAACTGGGACCGGCGCTCGCAGGTGCTGGTCAAGAAACTCAGCTGACTTTTCAAGGATATTTCCATGGCACGCACCGTTCAATGCATTCACCTGAAGAAGGAAGCCGAGGGGCTGGATTACGCGCCCTACCCAGGCGAACTCGGCAAGAAAATTTACAACAGCGTCAGCAAGGAAGCCTGGCAGCTGTGGATGAAGCACCAGACGATGCTCGTGAATGAAAACCGGCTGAATCTGGCAGACCAGCGCGCGCGGCAGTATCTGGCGCGACAAATGGAGAATTTCTTCTTCGGCACCGGCGCGGAACAGCCGGCAGGGTATGTTCCGCCGACCACCCCCTGAACAACCAGTTTGATATTCGACAGATCGCCGCGATAGAATATGTCGGCACAGATTCTCCGTATCGTGCGTGACAATAAAAAGGAATTTCGCCGTGGCCTCGTTGAAGGAATTGATTGCCCAGAAAGAAGCCCTCGAACTCGAAATCGAGCGGGCCAAGAAGCAAGACCGCAGCGAAGCCATCGCCAAGGTTCGCGCGCTGATGGATGAATATGGCCTGACCGCTGCCGATCTCAGCGCGCGGCGCGGCCCCAAGCCGCGCGGTGGCAAGGGTGCGAAGGTCGCCGCCAAATACCGCAATGCCGCCACCGGTGATGCCTGGAGCGGGCGCGGGCTTCAGCCGAAATGGCTGAAGGCCGCGCTGGCCGCTGGCCGCAAGTTGACCGACTTCGCCGTCTGAACTGACGAGCGCGTCACAGAGCCACCCGTGCGGTGGCTCTTTGCATTGGCAACGTCCTGCTCGGCGCCAATTGATCTACGGGATTGACTTACATTCACCGCCACAGCATTCACGCACCGCCCCACGCCACCGCCCGTGACCGAAGCCCGCCTTGTCCGACCCGCCGACCCGTTGCTGGAACAACTGGCACGCGTCGGTTCGCGTGATTGGGCGATCCGGGTCGCGCTCGTTCTCGTCGCCTACGTGGTCTGCGGATACGCCGGCCTCGCCACGCTGCAATCCGGCCAATTCGCCACCTTGATCTGGCCGGCCACCGGCATCGCGATCGCGGCGCTGCTGCGCTTCGGCCTCGGCATGTGGCCAGGTGTCTGGATCGGATCGTTCATCGTCGAGTCGATGACGGGGGCGCCCTGGTGGGCCGCGGCGCTGATCGCCTTCGGCAACACGCTCGGCCCCACGCTCGCGGCCTGGGTGCTGCATCGCGACGGCCTCCACCCCGAGCTCGACCGCCGCCACGACCTCTGGCTGTTCGGTGCAGTCGGCATCGGCTTCGCGATGCTGGTCACTGCCAGCAACGGCGCGTTCTGGCTCGCCGCGAGCGGCGTCGTCGGCTGGGTCGACGTACCGCGCTCCTGGGCCACCTGGTGGCTCGGCGATGCAGTCGGCGCGCTGGTCGTCGGCGTGCCCTTGCTCACACTCTCGCGGGAGTCGCTGCGGCAGGCGTTCGGCGACTGGCGCTGGGCACCCACCGGCATGCTCGCGCTGAGCACGCTGGCCAGCGCGGCGCTGGCGGCGGCGATCGCCGGCAGCGGCAACGCGGTGCAGTCGCCGCTGTTCTTCGTGCCGCACCTGCTGCTGTGCTGGATGGCCGCGCGCAGTGGCCTTTTCGCGGCCTCGGCGACCGCAATGATCCTGATCACCGGCACGGTGGTCGGCACGCTGCACGGGCTCGGGCCGTTCCTGCGGCCCGACACCGCCCACGGCATCTCGATGCTGGTCGGGTACTTCTGCAGCCTGCTCGCCATTCCGCTGCTGACCACCGCGCTGACCGGTGAGATCGCCACCAACGAGCGGCGCTGGCAACTCGCGCTCGACGCATCGCACATCGGCATCGGCGA
>JBDUAG010000490.1:0-3618 GCA_040004785.1 Burkholderiales bacterium
GGGCGTCATCAAGCGCTCACTTGGCGGCCGTCGCGGTCGCAGTCGCGGTCGCGGTCGCGGTCGCGGTCGCGGTCGCGGTGTTGGACAGGCCCCAGACGTAGGCCGTCAGCACATGGATCTGCTCGGGCGTGAGCCGCTCCCCGTGCGCCGGCATCACGTTGGTCTTGCCGTTCGTGACCATCGCGACGATCGCGTCCTCGCCCCAGCCGTGAAGCCAGACCTTGTCGGTCAGGTTGGGTGCCCCCATCAACGGGTTGCCCTTGCCGTCGGCGCCGTGGCAGGCCGCGCACACCGTGAACTTGGACTGCCCGAGTTGCGCCCCGATGTTGTTGTGCGGGCTGCCCGACAGGCTCAGCACGTAGTTGGCGACGTTGCGCACGTCGTCCACCGTGCCCACCGCGGCTGCGATCGGCGGCATCATGCCTTGACGCCCCTGCGTGATCGTCTCCTTGATGCGCTCGGGGGTGCCACCCCAGAGCCAGTCCGTGTCGGTCAGGTTCGGGAAGCCCTTGCTGCCGCGCGCGTCGGCGCCGTGACAGGCGGCGCAGTTGTTCGCGAACAGGCGCTCTCCGATCGCCATCGCCTGCGGGTTGCGTGCCAGCTCGGACACCGGCGTTGCGGCGAAGCCCGCGAACAGCGGTGCGGTCACGGCGCGTGCCGTGTCCTGCTCCTGCTTGTACTGCCCGGTGCTGGTCCAGTTCAGCGAGCCGGCGGCGCTCCCGAGCCCGGGGTACAGCGCCAGGTAGCCGACCGCGAAGACGATCGTCAGCACGAACAGCCACATCCACCAGCGCGGCAACGGGTTGTTGAGCTCACGCAGGTCTTCGTCCCAGATGTGGCCGGTCGTGTTGTCGCCGGCCATCACGCGGCGGCGTGCTGCGATGATCAGCAGCGCGAGGCACGCGGCCAGGCCAATCGCGGTCGCGATCGCGATGTAGATCGACCAGCCGCTGCTGAAGAAGTCACTCATCGCGGGCTCCCGGCGTGGCATCGCCGACCTCGCCGACGAAGGGCAGCTGCGCGGCCGAGTCGTAGGCGTTGCGGCGCGCGGGCCAATACGTCCACGCCATCAACCCGACGAAGAGGCTGAAGCTGAACAGCGTGACGAGGTTGCGGATGTCGTTCACGTCCATGGGCGGTTCTCCTTCTCTTGGCGGGCCGAGGTCACTTGACGTGGATGCCCAGCGATTGCAGGTAGGCGACGAGGGCGTCGAGCTCGCTCTTGCCCTTCACGGCGTCGGCGCTGGCGGCGATGTCGGCGTCGGTGTAGGGCACGCCCAAGCGCTTCATCGCGGTCAGGCGCGGCGGCACGCTGGCCGGGTCGATCGCGCTGCGCGTCAGCCACGGGTAGGCCGGCATGTTGGATTCGGGCACCAGATCGCGCGGGCCTTCCAGATGCAGGCGATGCCACTCGTCGCTGTACTTGCCGCCGACCCGGTGCAGATCGGGTCCGGTGCGCTTGCTGCCCCACTGGAACGGGCGGTCGTAGACGAACTCGCCGGCTGTCGAGTAGTGGCCGTAGCGCAGCGTCTCGGCGTGCAGCGGCCGGATCATCTGCGAGTGGCAGTTGTAGCAACCCTCGCGCACGTAGATGTCGCGCCCGACGAGTTGCAGCGCGTCGTAGGGCTTGAGGCCGGCGACCGGCTCGGTCGTCGATCGCTGGAAGAACAGCGGCACGATCTCGACCAGACCACCGACCGCGACGACCAGCAGGATCAGCACGATCATCAGGAAGTTGTTGGTCTCGATGCGCTCGTGACCGCTGACAGGAGTATCTTGAGACATGGGTTGAAGCTCCTCAGGCCATGACCAGCTGCGGGATCGGAGACGCCTGCACGCGACCGCTGCGGATCGTCATCAAGACGTTCCACGTCATCACGAGCATGCCGCCCAGATACAGCAACCCGCCGGCCAGGCGCACCATGTAGAACGGCCAGGTCGCCTTGACGCCTTCGACAAAGGTATAGACCAGCGTGCCGTCGGCGTTCAATGCGCGCCACATCAAGCCCTGCATCACACCGGCAATCCACATCGCGGCGATGTAGAGCACGATGCCCAGCGTGGCGATCCAGAAGTGCAGGTTGATCGCCGGCACGCTGTACATCGTGGTGCGGCCGAACATGCGCGGGATCAGGTAGTACAGCGAGCCCATCGTCATCAGCCCGACCCAGCCGAGTGCGCCACTGTGCACGTGGCCGATGGTCCAATCGGTGTAGTGGCTCAGCGCGTTGACGGTCTTGATCGACATCATCGGCCCCTCGAAGGTGCTCATGCCGTAGAACGACAGGCTCACGATCAGGAACTTCAGGATCGGATCGTCGCGCAGCTTGTGCCACGCACCCGACAAGGTCATCATCCCGTTGATCATGCCGCCCCAGCTGGGCGCCAGCAGCACCAGCGAGAAGATCATGCCGACCGACTGCGCCCAGTCGGGCAGTGCGGTGTAGTGCAGGTGGTGCGGGCCGGCCCACATGTAGGTGAAGATCAGGGCCCAGAAGTGCACGATCGACAGCCGATACGAGTAGACCGGGCGCTCGGCCTGCTTCGGGATGAAGTAGTACATCATCCCGAGGAAGCCGGCGGTCAGGAAGAAGCCGACCGCGTTGTGGCCGTACCACCACTGGACCATCGCGTCCTGCACGCCGGCGTACGCCGAGTAGCTCTTCCAGAAGCTCACCGGCATCACCGCACCGTTGACGATGTGCAGCAGCGCCACCGTGATGATGAAGGCGCCGAAGAACCAGTTGGCGACATAGATGTGGCGCACCCGGCGCTTGCCGATGGTGCCGAAGAACACGATCGCGTAGGCCACCCAGACGATCGTGATCAGCACACCGATCGGCCACTCGAGCTCGGCGTATTCCTTGCCGCGCGTGAAGCCCATCGGCAAGGTGATCGCGGCCAGCACGATCACGGCCTGCCAGCCGACGAACACGAATTTGGCGAGCCAGGGCAGGAACAGCGGCACCTGGCAGGTGCGCTGCACGACATGGAAGCTCGTCGCCATCAGCGCGCAACCGCCGAACGCGAAGATCACCGCGTTGGTGTGCAGCGGCCGCAACCGGCCGTAGCTGAGCCAGGGGATGCCGTAGGTGAGATCGGGAAAGGCGAGCTGCGCGGCGATGATCACGCCGACCAGCATGCCCACGACACCCCACACCACGGACGCGAGCGCCAACGCGCGCACGGATTCATCGGTGTAGTTCACCGGTGACGCGGTCTGTGCGTTCACAACCATCGAGAGCCCCCGTTCCTTCTGATGCTGACGAGGGCGATTTTTCGATGGCTCGCCTTCAGACCCCTTGACGCGGATCAAACGAATCGGCGGCGGCTTCCAGAATCTGCTCGCCGTGTTGTTCGAGGTCGTCGAACTGGTCTCCGTACAGCGCCCACGCGAACACGCCCAGGATGCCGAGCACGAGCACGGACGACAGCGGAATGAGCAGGTACAGGATGTCCATGCGCCTCAACCGCCGCCGGGCCGCCCCAAGGCGGCTGACCCCGCTGTTGCCGTTGAACGGCTGCGGTGCGTACGCAGGTCGGCGCGAGCAAAGGCGCGTGCAGGCAGGCCGCGGCGCTTCGCTGAGGCGGTCTCCGCTGCGCTGCGACTGCCCTGCG
>JBDUAG010000491.1:0-3616 GCA_040004785.1 Burkholderiales bacterium
CGCCACAAGATCAGCCTGCGCACCGCGACCTTCGCGGTGGCGTGCGAGCGCATCCTGATCGCGCGCGAGGAGCGCGGTCTGTACCCCTGATCGTCAACGACGCAGCGCGTGGTCAGCGACCACGCCCGCGCAGACAACGAAGCCGATCCAGTGGTTGAGCCGGAACGCGCGGAAGCAACCGTCGCGTGATCGATCGCGGATCAGCGTGAAGTGCCACAACGCGAACAGCGCGGCGGCGCCCAGCCCGGCAAAGTACGCCCAGCCGAAAGCCAGCTGCGCGCCGAGCACACCCCAGATCGCGATGAACGCGCCGTAGAAGCCCATCACGCCGGCCACGTCGAAGCGGCCGAGTGTGATCGCAGAGGTCTTGATGCCGATCTTCAGGTCGTCGTCCCGGTCGACCATCGCGTACTCGGTGTCGTAGGCCAGCACCCAGAACAGGTTGCCGATCAGCAGCCACCACGCCAGCGCCGGCACCTGCTGCTGAACTGCCGCGAACGCCATCGGGATGCCGAAGCTGAACGCCACCCCCAACACCGCCTGCGGCATCGAGAAGAAGCGCTTGGTGAACGGGTAGACCAGGCTGATCGCGAGCGCAACGACGCTCCACGCGATCGTCACCGCGTTGGTCGTCAGCACCAGCGCGAACGCCAGCAGCGCGAGCCCGGCACCCAACCACAGTGCCTCGCGCACGCTGACGGCGCCGCTCGTCACCGGGCGCTGCGCGGTGCGTTTCACGTGCTTGTCGAACTCGCGGTCGGCCACGTCGTTGACGGCGCAGCCGGCGCTGCGCATCAGGAAGGTGCCGAGCACGAACACGATCAGCAGATGCCAGCCCGGGAAGCCGCGCGCCGCGATCCATAGCGCCGCGAGCGTCGGCCACAGCAGCAGGTAGCTGCCAGCGGGGCGATCCCAGCGGATCAGCGCGAGGTACAGGTGCAATCGAGATTCGGTGGCAGCGGCAGACGACGACATGCCCCGATTGTCGCGGTGCGGGGCGCGGCTTGGCAGCGGCCGATCAGCGTGCGATGCTGGCGCTCCCGCGCAGCAGGAGGCCGCCATGCCCACGATCACGCGACGCCAGGCCATCCACGCCCTCGGCGGGGCCGCGCTTGCGCCATGGCCGCTTGCCGTGCAGGCAGCGACGATGCAGTCCTGGCCGCTCGGAGCGCCGCAGCGCACCGGCATCCACGACGCGGCGCCGGCCCCCGATGGCGGCGTCTGGTTCAGCGCCCAGCGCAGCGGCCACCTCGGCTGGTTCGACCCGAAGAGCGGCCGCACCGAGTTGCTGGCACTCGGCACCGGTTCGGCGCCACACGGCGTGATCCAGGGGCCTGACAAGGCGGCGTGGATCACCGACGGCGGGCTCAATGCGATCGTGCGCGTCGGCTGGCCGGACCGCACGCTGCGGGCCTTTCCGCTGCCGCAAGGCACGCCCTACGCCAACCTCAACACCGCGTGCTTTGCGCCCGACGGCGAGCTCTGGTTCACGGGCCAGAGCGGCATCGTTGGCCACCTCGTGCCGAAGACCGGCGTCGTCACGGTGCGCGACGCGCCGCGCGGGGCTGGCCCGTACGGCATCTGCGCCACGCCGGCCGGCGAGGTGTGGTGGTGTTCGCTCGCCGGCTCGTTCATCGCCCGCATCGACCGGCGCAGCGGCGACTCCGTCGTCATCGAGCCGCCGACACCGAACCAGGGCGCGCGCCGCGTCTGGAGCGACAGCCACGGCCGCCTCTGGGTCAGCGAATGGCTGAGTGGCCAGCTCTCGATGCACGACCCGGCGCACAACAGCTGGCGCGCGTGGAAGCTGCCGGGCGCGGCGCCGCGGCCCTATGCGGTTTATGTGGACGAGCGCGACCAGGTCTGGGTCAGCGACTTCGGCGGCAACGCGGTGTTCCGCTTCGACCCGGCGCGCGAGCGCTTCGAGCGCTTCGGCTTCCCGCGCGAGGCGGCCAACGTGCGGCAGATTCTCGGGCGCCCGGGCGAGGTCTGGCTGCCCGAGAGCGGGACCGAGCACCTCTCGGTGATCCGCGCCTGACCAAACCGGGCCGAGCGCCGGGCCGCCCCAAGCCGGCCCGCATCCCCGCGGGGGATCGACCGATGTACCCATCGGTCGAGGGGCGGTCATCCGTTCAGCGCGCCGCCATCACGACCCGGCCGAAGGCGTTGCGGCCTTCGATCCAGGCATGTGCCTGCGCCGCCTCGGCGAGCGGGAAGGTGCGCGCGATCACGACCTTGAGTTCGCCGCTCGCGACGCGCTGCAGGCATTCGCCCACCAGCGCATGCGCGCGCGGGTATTCGTTCTGCAGCGAGGTCGCGAACAACACGCCGTGCAGCGTGTTGTTCTTCGCCCAGAGCGAGAACGCGTTGACCGCCGAACCGCCGCGCCCGGCGATGCCCACGCTGACCAACCGGCCGCGCCAGCCCAGCACCTTGACGCTGTCGGCCAGCGTCTTGCCGCCGACGCTGTCCACCACCACATCGACGCCGCGCTTGCCCGTCAACGCCAGCACCTCGGCGACGAAATCCTGTTCGACGTAGTTGATGCCGTGGTCGAGCCCGAAATCCTTCAGACGTGCCAGCTTGTCGGAGCTCGACGCGGTCGCGATCACGGTCGCGCCGGCCTTTTTCGCCAGCTGGATCGCGGCCATGCCGACACCACCGGCGCCGGCGTGGATCAGCACCGTCTGGCCGGCCTTCAGGTTGCCCGCGTTGAACAGGCAATCGTGCGCGGTCGCGAACGCGACCGGCACGCAGGCGGCGTCGGCGATCGAAAGGCCATCGGGAATCGCCCAGACCATCGCCGCCGGCACCGCGCGCTGCTGGGCGTGCGAGCCGCTGGCATTCAGCGTCACAACGCGTTCGCCGAGCGTGCGGCCGCTCACCTTCGCGCCGATCGCGCGCACCGTGCCGGCCGCGATGTAGCCGACCACGTGCGTCGAACTCAGGGGCGGCGTCATCAGGCGCGCGAGCAGGTCGCCGCCTTCGATGCTGATGGTTTCGACGTCGATGACGATGCCGTCGTCGGCGCAGACCGGGTCCGCGATCTCGGCGTAGGTGAGCACCTCGGGGCCGCCGTTCTCGGCGATGACTGCTGCTTTCATGGGGTCTCCTGTGAAGTCGCGGCGCTACTGCGCGCGCAGCGCCTTCAGCCGGTCAAGCTTGCCGGCGTAAAGGTCATGTTCCTTGCGTGTGGTGCTGACTTCCATCGCGCGGGTCAGGTGGATGGTCGCGCGGTCGGCGTCGTTCAGTTCCATGTAGCTTACCGCGAGCCAGTACTCGAACTCGTGGTGATACGGCGCCCGCGCGACCTCTTTGGCGAACAGCCGCCGCGCCGCTTCGACGCGGCCTTCGCGCAACGCCGCCTTGCCTTCGAGGAAGTAGCTGAACGGCGGATGCGGGTCGAGCGCGGCGAGCCGCTGCGCGAGTGCTTCGGCCTCGGCCGCGCGGCCCAGATCGCGCAGTGCAAGGATGCGGTTCGACATGGCGTAGACGTTGTCCGGCTCGCGCTCGGCCACCCGCCGCAGCACCTGCTCGGCGAACTCGGCGTGGTGCCGGGTGCGGTAGACGACGCCGAGCGTCACGTAGGCGGCGAGCAATTCCGGGTCGTGGCGCA
>JBDUAG010000492.1:0-3615 GCA_040004785.1 Burkholderiales bacterium
GCGACGCCCAGCCGTCGGGCGGCTACCCCAAGCTCGGCACCGTGATCGAGGCCGACCTGTGGCGGCTCGGCCAGGCGCCGATCGGCAGCCGCGTGCGCTTCATCGAAACGAGCTGGGACGAGGCCGTCGCCGCACTCGAACAGACGCAGGCCTGGCTGGCCGACGCGCGACGACTGGTGGGCTTGTACCGGCGCCAGCGTGCCCAGGCCTGAACTTGAACACCGCATGAACACCGACCAGATCGAACAACTCTCCGCGTGGCTGGTGGCCACCGACATCGGCGTGCTCGAACTGCGTGGCCCGGGCACGCAACTGCGCTTGCGCAACGACGGGGGCGCGGCCCCGGTGCGTCAGGAGTCCATCGCTGTGCCACCGGCACCCGCACGCCCGCAGGCCCGCAGCCTGACCGTCGATGCGCCGTCGGTCGGTGTGTTCCTGCATCGCCATCCGCTGCGCGATGGCGCGCTGGCACCGGTCGGCGCGCAGATCCGCACGGGCCAGCCGGTGGGCCTGCTGCAGATCGGCGCGCTGCTGTTGTCGATCTGCGCGCCGCAGGCGGCGACGGTGACCGGCCTGCGCGTGGCTCACGGCACCGCGGTGGGCTACGGCACGCCGCTCGTCGATCTCGTTCCTCTCTGACCAAGGACGACCCCCATGGACATCGACCTCAACGCCGACCTCGGCGAAGGCTACGGCCCCTGGCGCATGGGCGAGGACGAGGCTCTGATGGCCGTCATCTCGTCCGCCAATGTCGCCTGCGGCTTTCACGCCGGCGATCCGCTCATCATGGACCGCACGGTGTGCCTCGCGCTGCAGCACGGCGTCGATGTCGGCGCGCACGTCGGCTTTCCCGATCGGCAAGGCTTCGGCCGCCGCCCGATGCAGATCGAGACGGCCGAGCTCGCCGCGATGGTGACCTACCAGCTGGCGGCACTCGCCGGCATGGCCCGAGCACGCGGCCACCGCATGACGCACATGAGCTTTCACGGCGCGCTGGGCAACCTGGCCGCGGCCAGCGCCGACCTCGCCGGCCCCCTGTTGGAGGCGATCGCCGCGTTCGATCCGCAGATCATCATCAGCTCGTCGAGCAGCCGCGCGATCGAAGGCGCGGCGGCGCAGTGCGGGCTGCGCGTGGCCACCGCCTTTCTAGCCGACCGCGCCTATGACGACGACGGCCTGCTGGTGCCGCGCAAGCTCCCCGACTCGGTGATCAAGGACGAAGGCGCGGTGCTGGCGCGCGTGCGCCGCCTGCTGCAGGACGGGACCGTCCTCACCTACAGCGGCAAGTCGCTGGCGATGCCGGTGCGCTCGATCCTCGTCCATGGCGACACGCCGGGCGCGGTGGCGCTGGCGCGCACGATCCGCCAGGAAATCGAGGCCGGCGGCGGCCGCATCGTGCCGATCTCGCGGCAGATGGCCTACGCGACCTGACCAGCAGGGGTTGCCACCGACATAAGCGCGTCTTATCTCTCCACAGTCATTCCGTCTTGGCGCATTTCCGCCCAAGTCGATAGATTGAAACCATTCGAACAGAGGTCCACACCATGCCGTTCAGCGACTACAAGACCGCCCTCGTCACCGGCGCTTCGTCAGGCATCGGTGCCGCCGTGGTCGAACGCCTGCGCGCCGAAGGTCTGCAGGTGCATGCGCTGGCCCGCAGCGCCAAGGCGCTGGGCGAACTGGCCGAGCGCACCGGCTGCATCGCGCATGCGATCGACGTGACCGATCTGGCCGCGGTCACGCGACTCGCGCAGCAGGTCGAGTTCGATGTGCTGGTCAACAACGCCGGTGTCGATCGACCCGGTTCGATCCTGAAGGCCGATGCCGAGGGCATCGACCTGCTGGTGGACGTGAACCTGCGGGCGGTGCTGCACCTGTGCCGCCTTGTCGTGCCGGGCATGGTCGCGCGCGACCGCGGCCATGTCGTGAACATCAGCTCGATCGCCGGCGCCTACAACTTCAATGGCAACTCCACCTACCACGCCACCAAGGCGGCGGTGAGCATGCTGTCGCGCCAGCTGCGCATCGATGTCTTCGGCAAGCGCGTGCGCGTGACCGAGATCTGCCCGGGCCGCGTGGCCACCGACATCTTCGCCCACGTCCACGGCGATTCGCCCGAGATCCGCGAGAAGTTCGTCGAAGGCTTCGAGCTGCCGCAGGCCGCCGACATCGCCAACGCGATCGCCTTTGCGATTGCCGCGCCGATCGCAGTCAACGTCGGCCACATGGAGATCACGCCGACCTTGCAAGTGCCTGGCGGCCTGTCGACCACGCGGCCGGCGGCGCCGCAGGCCTGAGCGCCACCCGCCGCCTCGTCACGCACGCATCGGGCACCGCATGAAAGGCTTCGACCTGATCGCGATCCTGCTGAACCCCGAGTTCGCCAGGATGCTGGTGCACGGCGTGCAGATGACGTTCGTGATCGCGCTCGGCTCGTGGCTGCTCGCGATGAGCCTGGGCGTGGTGCTGCTGGTCGTGCGTCTGACACCGAGCCGCATCGCGCAGCGCTTTGTGGCGGCCTACATCTCCTACCACCAGAACGTGCCGACACTGGTGCAGCTGATGCTGTGGTACTTCGGCATCTCGAGCCTGCTGCCCGACGCGTTGCAGGGCTGGCTCAGCGAGCACAACGCCGAGGCGGTGTTCGCGATCATCGCGCTGGGCCTGTGCCAGGCCGCCTACTTCAGCGAAGACCTGCGCTCCGGGCTGCGCTCGGTGCACGCCGGCCAGGCCGAGGCGGCGCGCGCGCTCGGCCACGGCTTCGTCGGCGCGATGCGCCATGTGCTGATGCCGCAGGCGGTGCGCAACGCGGTGCCTGCGCTCGTCAACCACAGCGTCTCGCTGTTCAAGAACAGCAGCCTCGCGATGGCGATCGGCGTTGCCGAACTTACGCATGCCGTCAAGGAGATCGAGAACCAGAGCTTTCGCGCGTTCGAGACCTACCTGCTGGCGACGGTGATGTACCTGGTGTTCTCGTTGCTGATCATGGCTGGCGGTGCCTGGCTGGAACGGCGAGCGCGGCTGCGCGGGGCGAGGTAGGGCATGACAGGCGTCTACGAGATCCTGCGCGACAACTGGCTGCTGCTGCTGATCGGCCAGTACCCGAACGGCCCGCTCGGCGGCATCGCCTGCACGCTGATCCTGTCGGTGCTGGGCATCGTGCTGGCGTTTCCGTTGAGCGTGCTGCTGGCGCTGGCGCGGCTGTCGCCTTGGCGGCTGCTGAACTGGCCCGCCACCGCGTTGATCTATGTCGCGCGCGGCGTGCCTCTGCTGATGATCATCCTGTGGGTCTACTTTCTGGTGCCGCTGCTGATCGGCCACAACGTCTCGGGCTTCGTGACGATGCTGTGCACGCTGGTGCTCTACGAAGGCGCCTACCTCGCGGAGGTCGTGCGCGCCGGCATCGAGGCCTTGCCCAAGGGTCAGATCGAGGCTGCGCGCGCGCTCGGCCACAGCCACCTCGGCGCGATGCGGCTGGTGATCCTGCCGCAGGCGCTGTTCAACATGCTGCCGAGCATGCTGAGCCAGTTCGTCTCGACGATCAAGGAGACCACGCTCGGCTACGTGATCAACGTCCCCGAGCTGACCTTCGCGGCCAACCAGATCAACAACCAG
>JBDUAG010000493.1:0-3613 GCA_040004785.1 Burkholderiales bacterium
GAACTTCAAACACGTGATCGCCATCGTCCGGCCCGAGGCCGTCGAATCGGCCGAAGCCAAGCTGCGGAGCATCGGGGTGGGCGGCCTCACGCTCGTCAAGGTGCGGGGCTTCGGCGAGTACAAGAACTTCTTCAGATCCGACCTTCTCAGCGACCACGTGAAGATCGAGATCTTCGTCGAGGAGTCCAAGGTGGACGCACTCGTCGAGGCTCTTCTGGAGGTCACGCGATCCGATGTCCCCGGGGCTGGCATCGTGGCAGTGACACCGGTCGAACGATTCCTCCACCTTCGGACTGGCAACGAGATACTGCCAGAGTCGAACAGCAACCCGGATTCGCAGGAGATCCGAAAATGACCGAAGCAATCACACTCCAGGACGCTGGGCGCCGCCCTGCTGGTGGGCATTTGCACGTATCTGGGCTGCACCCCGAAGTTCAGGCTGCAGCCGGGCGCTGCCGACATGGGCAGCGCGTGGCCCGGCGGCTTCCAATGCCCGTTCCATGGATCGAGGTTCGGCCTCGCGGTTCCGGAGACCACCTATGAAACACCACCACCCCGTGCACGGCGTTCCGCGCTCCAGCCGGTCGGCTGCGAGCCGGCGCCTGCGCACACCCATGGCGGTCGCCGCGATCTTGCTTGCTGCGGCGGGCCTCGTGTGGTTGTCGACGTGGCTGATGCCGGCACATCACGCCGCCGAGAGCGTGTCGACGCGCACCGGCGCAGCGACGACGACGACCGCGCAGTGGCACCCCGGCATCCTGCGTGCCGACGGCCTGCGCATCGTCGTGAGCGGGCGTTCGGACGCTGCGCAGGTTCTGGACCCAAGACTCTTCTCGCAAGGCGAGGTCATCCACAGCTACCGCGTGGCCCGGAAGATTCCGGGGCTGCTGAATCAGCTCTATTGCTGGTGCGGTTGCGAAGATCGCGGCGTGCACCGTTCGAACCTGCAGTGCTTCGAAGACGATATGGCGGAGGATTGCACCGTTTGCCGAGGCACTGCAGAGATCGCCGACGACATGAACGCGAAAGGCATTACCGACGCCGCGAAAATTCAGGCAATGGTTGATGCGGTCTGGGGCCCTAAATGACGCTGCCCACAGGCTCACGATGCGGCGTGTTGACGGGCGTGCTGCGAATCCTTGTCGGACCGATTCTTGCCGTGGTCTGCGCTGCTGCGTACCCGCAGGGCAGCACCACCTCAACCAGGGCAGCGCCGCAACTTTTTACAGCACCCGCCGCGTCCGGACCGCTGACTGCGATTCGCAGTTGGCTGAGCGGTGCGGCGTCGGAGGCAGAGTTGCTGCCTCCAGACCAGGCGTTCAGGATCGCCGTCAGGGCACGCGATGCCGACACCCTGATCGTGGAGCTGACCCCGGCGAAGGACTACTACCTCTACCGCGATCGCATCAGCTTCAGCGTCGAGGACACCCCGGGCATCGCCGTCGACGAGGTGCGGCTGCCGAAGGGCGAGCCGAAGGCGGATCCGACATTCGGGACCGTAGAGGTGTTTCACCATCCCTTCGAGGCCGTCATCGCTCTGAAGCGGACCGGTGGTCGGGTCGATCACCTCAGTCTGCGTGCCACCTACCAGGGCTGCAACGAGCCGGTGGGCGTCTGCTATCCGCCGATCGATAAAACCGTAGCTGTCTCGTTGACGGATACGAGCGTGCAGAGCGCGACATCTGCGCTGCCGCCGACGTCGACACAAAACGCCGCTTCCCCGGTCTTGTCCGACGACTCGCCCGGACATATCCACCGGCTCTTCGCCACGGGAAACACGTGGGCACTGGTGGCAGCGTTCTTCGGTTTTGGACTGCTGCTCGCGTTCACCCCCTGCATGCTGCCGATGATCCCCATCCTGTCCGGCATCATCGTCGGGCAGGGCCAGCGCATGACAAGGCGCCATGCCCTCGGCCTGTCGTCCAGCTACGTGCTCGGCATGGCGATCACCTACGCACTGGCCGGGGTGGCGGCCGGCCTCGCCGGCACGCTGCTATCCGCCTATCTGCAGAACGCATGGGTGCTGGGCGGCTTCGCCGCGATCTTCGTGCTGCTCGCGCTGTCGATGTTCGGCTTCTACGAACTGCAGCTCCCGACTTCGCTGCAAAGCAAGTTCGCTGCGGTGGCCAACGGGATCAGGGGCGGCCGCGCGCTCGGCGCGTTCCTCATGGGCGTGCTGTCCGCCGTGATCGTCGGGCCTTGCGTTGCCGCGCCGCTGGCTGGCGCCTTGCTGTACATCGGTCAGACCCACGACACGGTGCTCGGCGGCGTCGCGTTGTTCTCGATGGCCGTCGGCATGGGTGTGCCCTTGCTGGTGGTCGGCGCCACCGCCGGCACCTTGCTGCCCAAGGCCGGCGCATGGATGGAGTCGGTCAAACGCGTGTTCGGCGTGTCGATGCTGGCCGTGGCGGTCTACCTCGTGTCGCCGGTCATCCCGGCTGCCGTGCAGCAATTGCTCTGGGCGGCGCTGCTGATCGTTCCGGCCATGTACCTGCACGCCCTCGACCCGCTGCCGGCCGGCGCGCCCGGGCACCGTCGTTTGTGGAAGGGCGTGGGGGTGATGGCGCTGGTGACCGGCGTGGCGCTGCTGATCGGCGCGTTGTCCGGCACGCGCGACATGGTTCGTCCGCTCGCCGGCTTGCGCGCCGGGAGTGCGGCGGCCCCGAGCCCGCTCGCGTTTAAGCCGGTCAAGAGCCTGGCCGAGTTCGAGAGCCGCGTCCGGTCCGCGCGAGGCCGCCCTGTGATGCTCGATTTCTGGGCCGAGTGGTGCGTGTCGTGCAAGGAGCTGGAGCAGTTCGTGCAGGCCCGGCTGGGGGACACGCTGGTGTTGCGGGCCGACGTCACCGCGAACAACACGGACGACCAGGCCCTGCTGAAGCGGTTTGGCCTGTTCGGGCCGCCCGGCATCGTTTTCTTCGATCGCAATGGGCAGGAGCTTCCGGTGCAAGTCATCGGGTTCGAGCCGCCCGAACGGTTCCTGGCTTCACTGGATCGAGCTTTCGCACCCTGAAGGAGATTGCAGGTCTGCTGACGATCAGGTAGGGCATGCGCGCGCGCAGCGAGGTGATGCAGCGCATCGCCGCGCCGATGGTCGGCGGCATGATCACCGCGCCGCTGCTGTCGATGTTCGTGATTCCGGCGGCTTACCTTTTGATGCGCCGGCCGCGGGGGGCCAAGGTGAGCCGCTGGGCCTTCTGGAGGAGCCGTCGTGCGACCGCTTGAACGAGAGACCGGGGATGCTCGCTCCGGGCGGCGTCTTCAGGATGCGCGGCAGGACGACGTGTCGGCCTGCATCGGTGGACACTTGGCCGTTCCGTAGGAGCAAAACACGCAGCAGTCACCTGACTTCGGACGAAGTACCGTCGCGCAGCGCTCGCACTCGTAGAACCACTGGCACGTGTCCGTGGGCATGATCTCTTGCTTCACATGGCCGCATTCCGGGCACGTGAGGATCGATTGCAGGACTACTGCGGCCATGTCACTGAACCTGCCTGACCGACGAAGGAAACCCGGCGTCGGTAGTCGCTCTGGTCAAAACCTCAGGCGTTGTCTTGGCCGGGTCGAAAGCAACCACCGCGCGTTTGGTCTTGAAGTCGACCTTGGCGGTGTTGAC
>JBDUAG010000052.1:0-12205 GCA_040004785.1 Burkholderiales bacterium
CCGCGGCTGTGGGGCGCGTTCCCGCGCGTGTTCGCGCGCTACTGGCGCGAGCGCGGGCTGTTCACGCTGGCGCAGGCGGTGCACAAGATGACCGGCCTGACGGCACGCAACTTCCGCATCCATGATCGCGGCCTGCTGCGCGCCGACGCGATGGCCGACGTGGTCGTGTTCGACCCGGCGACGATCGCCGATACGGCGACCTTCGAAGCGCCCGTCAGCGCGAGCGTCGGCATCCAGCGCGTCTTCGTCAACGGCGCGCTCGCCTACGTCGGCGGCAAGGCCGAGCCGCAATCCCTGGCGCGCGCCGGGCGTATGCTGACGCGACGTTGAACCATCCGACGGAGGCCTCTTGCTTCAACTCCGACCGAATTGCGAATGCTGCGACATCGATCTGTCGCCCGAATCGACGCAGGCCAGGATCTGTTCGTTCGAGCGCACCTTCTGCGCGCCCTGCGCGAAGGAGACTGCAAGTGAGTGAAGCGGAAACGTCGGTCGCGCGAATCATCGAGTCGTACAAGGCGGCCGTCCATGCGCGGGATGTCCGCGCGTTCATGGCCCTCTACGACCCGAGCGTGCGGGTGTTCGACACCTGGGGCGTCTGGTCGTACGAGGATGCAGAGAGCTGGCAGCGCGCCGTCGAAGGCTGGTTCGCATCGCACCCGACAGAGCAGCTGAAGGTCGGCTTCGATGACGTGAACATCTCATCCGGGCGGGAGTTCGCCGTCGTCAGCGCGATCGTCACCTATGCCGGGCTCTCGGCCCAAGGCGAACCGCTTCGCGCGATGCAGAACCGGCTCACCTGGGCCTTGAAGACGAGCGGGCACGTCCTCAGGATCGTCCACGAACACACGTCCGCACCGGTGGGCTTCGAGGACGCCAAGGCAATTCTGCAGCGCGCCGCGCGCGCCGGATGGCCGCCCAAGGAAGGTTCACGATGACACCGGTTCGCTGGGGCATCCTGTCCACCGCCAAGATTGCGCGCGAGAAGATCATCCCGGCGCTGCGCGAGAGCGGGCTGCACGAGATCGTCGCAATCGCGTCGCGCACGACCGACTCGGCGCGCGCCACGGCCGACCGCTTCGACATCGCGACGGCGCACGGCTCATACGAAGCGCTGATCGCCGATCCGAACGTTGAGGCGATCTACAACCCGCTGCCCAACCACCTGCATGTGCCGCTCACGCTGGCGGCGGTGCGCGCCGGCAAGCATGTACTGTGCGAGAAGCCGTTCGCGATCCATGCGGGCGAGCTCGATGTGCTGCGGCCCTACGCCTCACAGGTTCACATCCGCGAGGCCTTCATGGTGCGGCACCACCCGCAGTGGGGCGCGGTGCGCGAGCTGGTGCGTGCCGGCGAGATCGGCACGCTGCGCTTCATGCAGGTGCCGTTCTGCTACTTCAACGACGACCCGGCCAACATCCGCAACGCGGCCGACATCGGCGGCGGTGCGATGTACGACATCGGCTGCTACGCGATCACCGCGGGGCGCTGGTTCTTCGAAGCCGCGCCGCAGCGCGTGGTCGGCATGATCGACCTCGACCCGGCCTTCCAGACCGACCGGCTCGCCAGCGCGCTGCTCGATTTCGGGGCGGGGCGCCAGCTCGCGTTGACGGTCAGCACGCAGGCGGTGCGTTACCAGCGCGTGCAGTTGGTCGGCACCCTGGGCCGCATCGAGATCGAGATGCCGTTCAACCCTGCCGAAGGCGCGCCGACGCGCTACGTGGTGCAGCCCGCCGGCAGCACCGAGCTGCGCGCCGTGATGCTGCCGGGCGCGAACCAGTACGCGTTGCAATGCGATGCGTTCGCGCGCGCGGTGCGCGACGAGACGCCGACGGCCGCGGCGCTCGACGATGCAGCGACCAACCTGCGCGTGATCGAGGCCGTGTTCGCGTCGGCAAAGAGCGGGCGCGTCGAGATGCTCTGATCGGGCTCGATCAGTTCGTCTTGGTCGGCTCGCTCCACCCGCCGCCCAGCACCTTGTAGAGCGTCATCAGGTTCTGCGCCTGCAGCGCCTGCACCTGCACCAGCGCCTGCTGCGCGGTGAACAGGCTGCGCTGCGCATCGAGCACATCGAGATAGCTCGCCGCGCCGTTGCGGTATCGCAGGTCGGCCAATCTGAACGAGACCTGCGCGGCGGTGGCCTGTGCTGTCTGCGCACGCAGCTGCTCGCCCAGCGTGGCGCGGCCGGCGAGCGAATCCGAGACCTCGCGGAACGCGGTCTGGATCGCCTTCTCGTACTGCGCGATCGCGATGTCCTTGTTGACCTTTGCGACGTCGAGGTTGGCCTGGTTGCGGCCAGCGTCGAAGATCGGCTGCAACAGCGTGGCGGTGCCGGTGAGCGCGAAGGTCCCGCTCTTGAACAGGTTGCCGAGCTCGGTGCTCGCGGTGCCGGCGTTCGCCGTCAGCGAGATGCGCGGGAAGAACGCTGCGCGCGCCGCACCGATGTTCGCGTTCGCGGCGAGCAGCTGCTGCTCGGCCGAGCGCACATCGGGACGCCGCGTCAGCAGCTCGGAGGGCAGCCCCGCGGGCAGCTCGGTCGAGACCTGTTGGCTCGCCAGTGGCAAGCCGGCCGGCAGGTCGGCGGGCAGCGCCTGGCCGAGCAGCAGCGTCAGCGCGTTCTCGTCGAGCGCGCGCTGGCGCTGCGTCTGTGCGAGCGTGGCGCGGGCGCCTTCGAGCAGCTGCTCGGCCTGGCGGAAGTCGAGTTCCGAGGCCGCGCCGTTGTCGAACTTCAGCTTGGTGAGCTTGAACGAGTCGTCGCGGGTGGTCAGCGTGTCGCGCGTGACGCGCAGCAGCTCGTCGTCGGCGAGCAGGCCGACGTAGGCACTGGCCACGCTCGCGATCAGCGTGATCTGCACCGTCTTGCGCGACTCTTCGGTGGCGAGGTATTGCGACAGCGCCGACTGGCTCAGGGCGCGCACGCGGCCGAAGAAGTCGACCTCGTAGCCGGTGACCTGAAAGCCTACCGCGTACGTGTTGACGAGCCCGCCACTCGCGCCCGCGCCGCGCTGCGCGCTGAGGCCGGCGCCGACGGAAGGCAGCTCGTCGGCGCGCTTGATCTGATACGCGCCGCGCGCCTGCTCGATGTTCAGCACCGCGACGCGCAGGTCGCGGTTGTTGGCGAGCGAGATCTCGATCAGGCGGCGCAGGCGCGCATCGCTGAAGTAGCGCTGCCATTCGATGTCGGCCGCCGCGGCCGAGCCGCTCGTGCCGGCCGGCGTGAGTTCAGGCGCATACGCCGCCGGCACCGGCGCGGCGGGCCGCTCGTAGGCCGGGATGAAGCTCATGCAGCCGCCGAGCAGCAACGCGCTGGCGAGCGCCGTCAGCGTGGCGCCGACCCGAATCACGGAATGCTTGTGCATCATGTGCCCTCCTTCACCAGCGCGGGGGCCGGCGCACGGCCGCCTCCGAACACCTTTCGCACAACGACGAAGAAGGCCGGCACGAACAGCACCGCCAGCAGCACCGCGGTGATCATGCCGCCGATCACCGCGGTGCCGATCGCGCGCTGGCTGGCCGAGCCGGCACCACTCGCGATCGCCAGCGGCAAGGTGCCGAGGATGAACGCGAGCGAGGTCATCAGGATCGGGCGGAAGCGCAGGTGCGCCGCTTCGAGCGCCGCCTCGATCGCGCTCTTGCCCTGCAGCTGCAGGTCCTTCGCGAACTCGATGATCAGGATCGCGTTCTTCGCCGACAGGCCAATGATCGTGATCAGCCCGACCTGGAAGTACACGTCGTTCGACAGGCCGCGGAACATCGTGCCGAGCACCACGCCGAGCACGCCCAGCGGCACCACCAGGATCACCGCGAGCGGGATGGCCCAGCTCTCGTACAGCGCCGCGAGGCACAGGAACACCGCGAGGATCGCGAAACCGTACAGCAGGTAGGCCTGCGAACCGGCGAGCCGCTCTTCGCGCGACTGGCCCGTCCACTCGAACGCGAAGCCGGCCGGCAGCTGCTTGGCCAGACGCTCCATCTCGAGCATCGCCTGGCCCGTGCTCTGGCCCGGCGCGGCGTCGCCGGCGATTCGCATCGTCGGGTAGCCGTTGTAGCGCACCGTCTGCACCGGGCCGTTGACCCAGCGCGTCGCGGCGAAAGCCGACAGCGGCACCGGTTGACCCTGGCTGTTCAGCGCATTGATGCGGAGCAGGTCGTCGGGCTGCATGCGCGCCGGCGCGTCGGCCTGCACGACCACGCGCTGCAGGCGGCCGGCGTTCGGGAAGTCGTTGACATAGGCCGAGCCGAGTGCGGCCGACAGGGCCGCGTTGACCGCATCGAAGCTCACGCCGAGCGCGCTCGCCTTGTCGCGGTCGATGTCCATCTGCAGCTGCGGCGCGTCTTCCAGGCCGTCGGGCCGCACGCCCGCGAGGAGCTTGCTCTGCCCCGCCATCCCGAGCATCTGGTTGCGGGCCGCGAGCAGCGCCGCGTGGCCGTTGCCGCCCCGGTCCTGCAGGCGGAAGGTGAAGCCGGTCGCGTTGCCGAGTTCGGGGATCGGCGGCGGGCTGAGCGCGAAGATGAACGCGTCGCGCACGCCCATCAGCGCGCCGAAGCCGCGGCCGGCCAGCGCCTGCGCCGAGTGGCCGGCGCCCTTGCGCTCGTCCCAGTCCTTCAGCGGCACGAAGGCGAGCGCGGCGTTCTGCCCGGTGCCCGAGAAGCTGAAGCCGAGCACGCTGACCATGCTTTGGGTCTCGGGCTGCTTCAGGAAGAAGCCCTCGGCCTGCTTCATCGCCTCGAGCGTGCGCGCTTGCGAAGCGCCCGGCGGCAGCTGCACGTTGGCGATGATGTAGCCCTGGTCCTCGTTCGGCAGGAAGGAGGTCGGCAGCCGCGCGAACAGCAGCGCCACCGCGGCGCCGATGACGACGTAGATGATCATGAAGCGCCCCGCGCGCTTCAGGATGCCGGCGACGAAGCCCTCATAGCCCTTTGCGGTGCGCTTGAAGCCACGGTTGAACCAGCCGAAGAAGCCGCCCTTCTCCAGGTGGTGCCCGGCCTCGACCGGCTGCAGCAGCGTGGCGCACAGCGCCGGCGTGAGCGACAGCGCCATGAACGCCGAGATCGCGATCGCCGCGACCATCACCGCCGAGAACTGGCGGTAGATGTTGCCGACCGAGCCGCTGAAGAACGCGAGCGGCACGAACACCGCGATCAGCACCACGGTCACGCCGATGATGGCGCCGTAGATCTGGCCCATCGCCTTCTTCGTCGCCTCCTTCGGTGGCAGGCCTTCCTCGCTCATGATGCGTTCGACGTTCTCGACCACGACGATCGCATCGTCGACGACGATGCCGATCACCAGCACCATGCCGAACATCGTCAGCACGTTGATCGAGAAGCCGAGCGCGAGCAGCGCGCCGAAGGTGCCCAGCAGCGCAACCGGCACGACGATCGTCGGGATGATGGTGTAGCGGATGTTCTGCAGGAACAGGTACATCACGAAGAACACCAGGACCACCGCCTCGACCAGCGTCTTGACGACCTCGGTGATCGAGATCTTCACGAAGCGCGAGCTGTCGTACGGGATCGAATACTTCATGCCGGCCGGGAAGTACCCCGACAGCTGCTCCATGCGCGCCTTCACCGCTTTCGCGGTGGCGAGTGCGTTGCCGGTGGGCGAGAGCTGAACGCCGATGCCGGTGGAAGGCTTGCCGTTCAGGCGTGCCGAGGTCGAGTAGCTCTGGCCGCCAAGCTCGATGCGGGCCACGTCCCTCAGGCGCACCGCCGAGCCGTCGGCATTGGCGCGCAGCACGATGTTGCCGAACTGCGCGACCGACTCGAGCTGACCTTTCACGACCACGGTCGCGAAGATGCTCTGGCCGGCCACGTTCGGCAGGTCACCGATGGTGCCGGACGAGACCTGCGCGTTCTGCGCCTGGATCGCCGCGGTGACGTTCGCGGTCGACAGGTTGAAGCCCACCAGCTTGGCCGGGTCGATCCAGATGCGCATCGCGCGCTCGGTGCCGAACAGCTGCGCGGTGCCGACGCCGGGCAGGCGCTGGATTTCGGGCAGCACGTTGCGCGACGCGTAGTCGCCCAGCGCGATCGGGTCCCAGGCCGGGTCCTCCGACGACAGGATCGTGAACAGCAGGAAGTTCGCGCGCGCCTTGTCGACGCGCACGCCCTGTTGCGTCACCGCGAGCGGCAGGCGCGGCGTGGCGCGGCTCAGGCGATTCTGCACGTCGACCTGCGCCAGCGCCGGGTCGGTGCCGGTCTCGAAGCTGAGCGTGATCGAGCCGGTGCCGTCGGCCTGGCTGACCGACTCCATGTAGATCAGGCCGGGCGAGCCATTCATCTCGCGCTCGATGACACTGATGACGCTGTCTTCGAGGGTCTGTGCCGAAGCGCCCGGGTAGGCGGTGTTGATGACGATGGACGGCGGCGCGACCGAGGGGTACTGCGCGATCGGCAGCTGTGTGACTGCGGTGCCGCCGAGCACGAGGATGAAGAGCGCAATCACCCACGCGAAGATCGGGCGCTCGATGAAGAACTGGGCCATGGCGCGCGCCCTTAACTTGCGGACGCGGCCGAGGCCGGCGCACTCGCAGCGGCGGTGCCCGCGGGCTTTGCGCCCGAGGCCGCAGGCTGCCACGGCACGGCCTTCACCGGCGCGGTGCCGCGCAGCTTCTGGAAGCCGTCGACCATCACCTGTTCACCGGGCTTGAGCCCGTCGAGCACGACCCACTGGCCGTTCACGGCAGTGCCCACCTTGATGGGTCGAGGCGCGACCTTGCCATCGGCGCCGACGACCATCACCGTGTCGCCGTTGGTGCCGCGCGTCACCGCCTGTTGCGGCACGACGATGCCGGCCTCGGCCTGCGCCTGCTCCAGCCGCACGCGCACATACATGCCCGGCAGCAGCAGGCCGGCCGGATTCGGCAACTCGGCCCGCAGCGTGATCTGGCCCGAGGTCGGGTCGACGGTCAGGTCGCTGAACAGCAGCTTGCCGGGTTGGGCATAGACGCTGCCGTCCTCGAGCACGACGCGCACGCTCGCCCCATCGGCACCGGCGCGCGTGAACTGGCCGGTCTCGACCGCCTTGCGCAGGCGCAGCACATCGGTGGTGCTTTGCGTGAAGTTCACGTACATCGGGTTGATCTGCTGCACGACCGCGAGCTGTGTCGCCTCGCCCTGCCCGACCAGCGCGCCTTCGGTGACCAGCGCGCGCCCGATGCGGCCACCGATCGGCGAGGTGACCGACGCGTAGCCGAGGTTGATCTGCGCCGTCTGCACGTTCGCCTTGGCCGTCGCCACATCGGCCTCGGCGCTCTTCTGCGACGCGACGGCGTTGATGTAATCCTGCTTGCTGATCGCGTTCGCCTCGAGCAGCGGCTTGTAGCGCTCGGCCAGCGCGGACGCCTGCGTCAGGTTGGCCTGGGCTCGCGCCAGCGCCGCCTGCGCACTCGCGGCACTGGCCTGGTACGGCGCCGAGTCGATGCGGAACAGCAACTGACCGGCCTTGACGTCACCACCCTCGGTGAACACGCGCTTCTGCAGGATGCCGGCGGCACGCGCCCGGACCTGCGCGACTCGCGAAGCCTCGAGCCGGCCGGGCAGTTCGGTGACCAGCCCGACGGCAGCGGGCGCCACCGAGATCACGCCGACCTCGGCCGGCGGCGGCGCGCCACCCGCGGCGGGCGCGCCGCCGGATGACTGCCCGCAGGCTGCCAGACTCACCAGTGCCGCCACGACGGCGGACTTCGCCACGACGTTTTGCAACGCAGACATGCGGAACCCTTCCATTGGAGAAGCGGTGTAGTATACATACATTCCTGAATGTATATGGCAACCCTGCTGCACCGCAACAAAACTTCATGGCCCGCAGAACGAAAGAAGAAGCCCAGGCGACGCGCAGCCTCATCCTCGACACCGCCGAGCTGGTGTTCGAGCAGCGCGGCGTGTCGGGCACTTCGCTGCACGAGATCGCGAAGGCCGCGGGCCTGACGCGCGGCGCGATCTACTGGCACTTCAAGGACAAGGCCGACCTGTTCAACGCGATGATGGAGCGCGCGACGATGCCGCTCGAAGAGAGTGGCGTGTGCGGCTTCGGCACCGCCGACGAGACGCTCGCGGGCATGCGGCGCGGTCTTCGGGAGGTGCTCAAGCGCATCGTCGCCGACCCGAAGATGCGCCGCGTGTTCGAGATCGCGACGCACAAGGTCGAGTACGTCGGCGAGCTGCTGGCGGTGCGCGAGCGCCACCTGAGCGTGCGCGACGAATGCCTGGTCGACGTCGAGCGCGTGCTGAAGGCCGCCACCCAGCGCGGCGAGCTCGCGCGGCGCATACCGGCACGCGCCGCGGCGATCGGCCTGCACGCGCTGCTCGATGGCCTGATCCGGAACTGGATGCTCGACCCGAGCGGCTTCGACCTGGTGAAGGTCGGTGTGCAGGCATTGGACGCTTACCTCGCGGGATTGGCCTGACTTCGAGCTCGCCGGGCATCAACAGTTTGGGGGATGGGGCACTGCGGATGCGCACCCTAGACTGACTCTCCACTGCCCTCGGAGAAGTCGTCCATGAAACACGCACTCGCGCTCGTCCTGGCTCTTGCGCTCGGCAGCACCGTCGGAGCGCTGCGGGTACACGCCGCACAGACATGGCGCTACGTCTTCATCAACGACAACCTCGGCACCCCCGGCCGCCAGGTTGTCGAGCAGGGCGACGACGGCCTCGTCACGGTGAACTATGTCTACAAGAACAACGGCCGCGGCCCCGAGCAGACCGAGCGCTACCGCGTCGCCGACGACGGCAGCTTCAGCGAATACCACGTCACCGGCCTGACCACCATGGCCTCCCCGGTGGACGAGCACTTCGAGCGCCACGGCGATGTCGCCGAGTGGCACTCGACCACCGACCGCGGCCGCGCGACGGTGACCGGCGCGGCGCTCTATGTGCCGTTGAACGGCTCGCTGGCGCCGCTGTCGGTGGCGCTCACGGCGCTGGCCAAGCGGCCCGACGGGCAGATTCCACTCCTGCCGAACGGCACGCTGCGCCAACGCAAGCTCGACGAGGCCGATGTAGAGCGCGACGGGCAACGCCAGCGCGTGCAGTTGATCGCGCTGACCGGCCTCGGGCTGCAGCCCTGGTTGCTCTGGGCCACGACCGGCACGGCGCCGCGGCTGTTCGCCTCGGCCGACCTCAGTGGCGAGCTGTTCATCGAAGAGGGCTGGCAGGCCAACCGCGCCCTGCTCGAAACGCGCCAGGCCAGCGCCGAGCAGGCCCTGCTGCGCGATCGTGCGACGCGCCTGCGCCATCCCATGCCCGGCCTCACAGTGCTGCGCAACGCCCGCGTGTTCGACAGCAAGACCGCACGCCTGGGCGACACGTCGGATGTGTACCTGCTGCGCGGCCGGATCGCCGCGGTGCTGCCTGCCGGTTCGCCGATCCGCGATGCCGACAGCGAGATTGACGCAGCCGGCCGCGTGCTGCTGCCCGGCTTGTTCGATATGCACGCGCACGTGTGGCGCTGGGACGGCGGCCTGAACCTGGCCGCCGGTATCACGACGGTGCGCGACATGGGCAACAACAACGCCGCGCTGCAGCGCCTGCTCGACGACCGCGAGGCCGGCGCGGTGCTGCAGCCACAGATCGTGCCCTGCGGCTTTCTCGAAGGCAGGAGCCCGTTCTCGCAATCGAACGGCATCACGATCAGCACCCTCGACGAAGCGAAGAGCGCGGTCGATTGGTATGCTCAGCGCGGCTACCCGCAGATGAAGATCTACAACTCGTTCCCGAAGGAGCTGGTCGCCGATACGGTCGCCTACGCGCACAGTCGTGGCATGCGGGTGAGCGGCCATGTGCCGGCCTTCATGCGCGCCCGAGAGGTCGTCGAGCAGGGCTTCGACGAGATTCAGCACATCAATCAGGTGATGCTGAACTTCCTCGTCACGCCGAGCACCGACACGCGCACGCTCGAACGCTTCACGTTGCCCGCCGACAAGGTCGCCGGGCTGGACTTCGACTCGCGGCCGGTGCAGGATTTCATCGCGCTTCTGAGCAAGCGCAAGACCGTGATCGATCCGACGCTGGCCACCTTCGATTTCATGCAGCAGCGCGACGGCGAACTCTCGACCCCCTATGCCACCGTCGCCGACCACATGCCGCCTGACATCAAGCGCGGCTTCTACACCGGCGGCATCAAGATTCCCGACGAGGACGCGGCCGTGCGCTACCGCCGCTCCTACGCCAAGATGGTCGAGTTCGTCGGCCGGCTTTACCGCGCGGGCGTGCCCATCGTCGCCGGCACCGATTCGTGGGCGGGCATCACCCTGCCGGGCGAACTGGCGCTCTACGTGCAAGCCGGGCTGACGCCGGCGCAGGCGCTGCAGATCGCGACGCTGAACGGCGCCACCTACACGCGCACGCTGGCCGACCGCGGCAGCATCGAGGTGGGCAAGCTGGCCGATCTGCTGCTGGTCGACGGCGATCCGACGCGAGACATCGCCGATGTGCGCAAGGTGGCTCTGGTGATCACGCAGGGCCACTGGTTTTCGCCACCGGAGATGCACACCGAACTCGGCATCGTGCCCTTCGTGCGCGACGTGCCGTCATTGCGCGCGTTGCCGAAGCCGGCCATCGCGACATCAGCTGGCCCCGCGCGCAGCCACGGCGCGGACCACCGCGCGGATTGACCGCGGCAGCGTGGCGGTCACCGCCCGCGGCCATCACACCCCAGCCTTGGCCAGCACCACCACGGACACGCCGCGCGCCGTCGCGAGCGCGTCGGCGTTCTGGTACGAGTGCGCGAGGTTGCCGGGGAAGGCCAGCACGTCGCCCTCGGCCAGCTCGTAGCGCTCGCCCGCCACCATCAGGCTGACACGGCCGTCGAGGCAGGTGAAGAACTCGCGCGTGCCGGGCAGGTGCGGCGTGCCGCCCATCACCGCGCCGGGCGCGAAATCCATCACCTCCATCATCTCGTCGGGCACGGGCTCGGGCACGAGCGCGCGGATGCTCACCCCGCGGCCTTTCACGCGCGAGGCCACGTCGGCCGCGGGCCAACGCCGCACCAGCGCGCGCGGCGACGCGAGCAGTTCGTCGATCGGCACGCCGAGCGCCGCGGCGACCTTGACGAGCACGACCAGCGACGGGTTGCCGGTGCCGGATTCGAGCGTCGCGATGGTCGAGCGCGGCACCAAAGCGGCTTTCGCGAGCGCGCCCTGGGTCAGCGCGCGCGTGTGGCGCAGGCTCGCGAGATTGCGGGCCAGATGGCGCGCTTCGTCCGGTGAATCGCTCATCGCATGCATTGTGAGCTGCGCACGTCCGCCGCATCAACCATGCGCCGGTTTGGCGGACACGGCGCTCGCCGGCGGCCGCAGGCGCGCCTATCTTCGAGCCACCTCAGCACCGGAGCCTCTCCATGAGCCACGACTACCTCGAACATGCCAACCTCACCGTGACCGACATCGACGCGGTGGTCCGCTTCATCGAGTCGGCCCTGCCCGGCTGGCGTGTGCGCGGCCAGGGCACGATGGACTGGTTCGGCAAGCCGGTGCGCTGGCTGCACATCGGCACGGACACGTTCTACATCGCGCTGATGGGTGGCGGCGAAGGGCACTGGCCGCACTGGACCAGCCATCAGGCAGGCCTGAAGCATCTCGGCCTGGTCGTGGCCTCGGTCGACGATGTCGTGCACCGGCTCGAAGCCGCCGGCTATCCGCTCGACCACTGGGGCGCGGCAAGTGCGCAGCGGCGCAATGTCTACGTCATCGCGCCGGAAGGCTTGCAGTTCGAGTTCGTCGAATACCTCTCCACCGACGTTCGCGAACGCAACACCTACGCGGCATAGAACGTCAGCCGCGGTCGAACTTGAACACCGCGACGCTGGCGCGCAGGTTCGGCCAGCGGCGCACCGCGGCGCCGTCCTGGATGCCGAACGAATCGAGGATGCGCAGGCCGTCCTTGCGCGCCAGCACCTCGAAATCGGCGAATGTGCCGACGCGGATGTTCGGCGTGTCGTACCACTGGTACGGCAGCACGCGCGTCACCGGCATGCGGCCGGCCGCGACCTGCAGCCGGTTGGGCCAGTGCGCGAAATTCGGGAAGCTGACGATGCCGACGCGGCCGACGCGCGCCGTCTCGCGCAGCATCTTCTCGGTGTTGCGCAGGTGTTGGAGGGTTTCGAGCTGCAGCACGATGTCGAAGCTTTGGTCCTCGAACAGCGCCAGGCCTTCTTCGAGGTTGAGCTGGATCACGTTGACGCCGCGCTGCGTGCAGG
>JBDUAG010000494.1:0-3612 GCA_040004785.1 Burkholderiales bacterium
CGCGCCCGCCGCGAGCGCGCCGGATGCGGCCACGCTCGATGGCCGCGTGCAGGACATCAAGAGCGATGTCATCAAGCTCAACCGCGATCTGCTCGTGCTCGAAGAGGAACTGCTGTTCCCGGCGAGCACGCAGGTCGCGCTGTTCGTGTCGATGGACGTCGGCAAGATGTTCGAGCTCGACTCGGTGCAGATCAAGCTCGACGACAAGGTCGTGTCGAGCTACCTGTACACGCCGCTCGAAGTCGCGGCCCTGCACCGCGGTGGCGTGCAGCGCCTCTACCTGGGCAACCTGCGCACCGGCGATCACGAGCTGGTCGCGTACTTCACCGGCAAGGGCCCGCACGACCGCGACTACAAGCGCGGCGCCACCGTCAAGTTCGAGAAGGGCACCGACCCGAAGTACATCGAGCTGCGCATCAAGGACTCCGAGGCCAAGCTGCAGCCCGAGTTCGACGTCAAGGTCTGGCAGTAAGCCTCGATGCAGCGGAGTTTTCAAGTTCACCCCGTCCTGCGCCGTGTGGCCATCGCCGCCGCATGCGTCTTCGCGATCGGAACCGCGACCGCGGCCGATGCCCCGACCCACGAGATCAAGGCGCCGCACTACGGCGACACCCTGTTCCACTTCTTCCAGGATCACCACTTCACCGCCATCACCACGCTGATGGTGTCGCAGAAGTTCGAGCGCGTCTCGGAGCATGCCGACGAGGCCGAGGTGCTGCGCGGCGGCATGCTGCTGTCGTACGGCCTGCACCGCGAGGCCGGCGCGATCTTCGCGCAGCTGATCGAGAAGGGCGCGTCGCCCAAGGTGCGTGACCGCGCTTGGTTCTACCTCGCGAAGATCCGCTACCAGCGAGGCTATCTTCCCGAGGCCGAGGACGCGCTCGCGCGCGTCGAGAACAACTTGCCGCCGGGCCTCGAGGAAGAACGCGTGCTGCTGAACGCCAACCTGCTGATGGCGCGCGCCGATTTCAACGGCGCGGCCACGGCCTTGTCGAACGTGAATGCGAAGACGCCCGGTGCGCGGTATGTGCGCTTCAATCTCGGCATCGCGCTGCTGCGCGCCGGTGACACGGCACGCGGCACCGCCGTGCTCGACGAACTCGGCCGTGCCGGTGCCGAAGACGAGGAGTACCGCAGCTTGCGTGACCGTGCCAACGTCGCGCTCGGTTTCTCGGCGCTGACCAACGAGCAGCCCAAGGAGGCGCGCACCTACCTCGAACGCGTGCGCCTGAACGGCCTGCAATCGAACAAGGCTTTGCTCGGCTTCGGCTGGGCCGCCGATGCGATGAAGGAACCCAAGCTCGCGCTCGTGCCCTGGATCGAGCTGGCGCAGCGTGACGTGAGCGATTCGGCCGCGCTCGAAGCGAAGATCGCCGTGCCCTACGCCTATGCCAAGCTGGAGGCCTATGGCCAGTCGCTGGACCGCTACAACGATGCGATCGGCGCGTTCGAGCGCGAGAGCATCGGCCTCGATGAATCGATCGCCGCGGTCCGGTCCGGCAAGCTGATCGGCGCGCTGCTGGAACGCAACCCAGGCGAGGAGATGGGCTGGTTCCAGCGCCTCGACGATCTGCCCGATCTGCCGCATGCCGGCCACCTCGCACCGGTGCTGGCACAGCACGAGTTCCAGGAGGCCTTCAAGAACTATCGCGACCTTCTGTTCCTGACGAAGAACCTCGAGGAGTGGCACGAGAAGCTCGGCGTCTTCGACGACATGCTGGCGACGCGCCGCAAGGCGTTCGCCGAGCGCCTGCCGCAAGTGCGTGCGCGTGCCAGCGCGACCGGGATCGAGGTGCTGCGTCAGCGTCGCGACAAGGTCGCCGCCGAGATCGCCGCCGGCGAGGCTGCCGCCGACGGCGTCGCATTCGCCGACGGGAAAGAAGTCGAGCTGCTGGCGCTGGTGCAACGTGCCCGCGCAACGCTGGAGAAGTCGCCGGCCTCGCCCGAGATGGATCAGGCGCGCGAGCGCCTTCGGCTCGCCTCCGGTGCGCTGACCTGGCAACTCGCCGGCGACGCCCTCGGGCGCGCCTGGAACGCGAAGAAGGAACTCGTGACGATCGATACCCAGGTGGGCGAAGCCCAGCAGCGCGACGCCGCGCTCGCCCAGGCGCAGCGCGACGAGCCCGAACGCTTCGAGCGCTTCGGCAAGCGCATCGCGGCGCTCGATCCGCTGTTGCAGGCGATGCTGCCGAAGGTCGCCGCGCTCAGCAAGGAGCAGCAGGCCGTCGTGCAGGAGATCGCGGTTGCCGAACTGACGCGCCAGAAGGAACGCCTCGCGGTCTACACCACGCAGGCGCGCTTCGCGGTCGCGCAGCTGTACGACCGTGCCAACGTCAAGAAGGAAGCGGACCATGCTGCGGCCCCGCGCTAAGCACCGTACCGGCGCGGTCGTGTTGCTGGCCTGCTTGCTCGCCGCGTGCGCGAGCCGGCGCGGCACGCCCGACAACGAGCCGACGCTGAAGACGCTGGCCGGGCGCCAGGTCACGGTCGAGAAGGACGGCGCCGTGGTCGCGACCGAGAAACAGGCGATCGAGGCCTACAACAAGTTCCTCAGCATCGCGCCGAACGCGCCGCAGCGCGCCGAAGCGATGCGCCGCATCGGTGATCTCGAGATGGATGTGGCCGACAACGCCACCGACCAGCCTGCCACCGGCCCCGACTACCGCGCGGCGATCAAGCGCTACCAGGACTTCCTGAAGACCTACCCGAACGACCCCGCCAACGACCGCGTGCTGTATCAACTCGCGCGCGCCCACGAGCAGGGCGGTGATCTCGAGACCGCGCTCAAGACGCTGGATCGGATGGTCAAGGAGTACCCGGCAACGAAGTACCAAGACGAAGCACAGTTCCGCCGCGGCGAGCTGCTCTTCACCGCGCGCGACTATCCGAATGCCGAGAAGGCCTACGCGAACGTGCTGAGCGCGGGTCCGGGTAATTCGTACCACGACCGGGCGCTGTACATGCACGGCTGGTCGCTGTTCAAGCAGGGCCGGCTCGAAGACGCGCTTGCCTCATTCTTCGGCGTGCTCGACCTGAAGCTCGCCGGCCGCGAAGGCGACGGCGGCCTGGAGACGCTCGAGGGCCTGACCCGCGCCGACCGCGAGCTGGCCGAGGACACCTTCCGTGTGATGAGCATCAGCCTGGCGAACCTGCAGGGTGCCGAGGCGATCCCGCGCTACATCAACTCGCCGGTGCGCAAGGAGTACGAGTTCCGGGTCTACGAACAGCTCGGCGAGCTCTACATCAAGCAGGACCGCAGCAAGGACGCGGCCGACACCTTCAGCCTGTTCGCGCGCCGCAACCCGCTGCACGCACAGGCGCCGCAGCTTCAGGCGCGCGTGATCGACATCTACGAGCGCGGCGGCTTCGCCAACCTCGCGCTCGATGCGAAGAAGGAATTCGTCGCGAACTACAGCGTCACCAGCGACTTCCGCAAGGCCAACCCAAAGGGCTGGGATCTGGCGCAGCCACGCGTCAAGGCCCACCTGACCGAGCTCGCGCGCTTCTATCACGCGAGCGCGCAGAAGAGCAAAGCGACTGCCGACTACCAGGAGGCGGTGCGCTGGTACCGTGCCTTCCTCGCGTCGTTCCCGAGCGATCCGCAGGCGGCAC
>JBDUAG010000495.1:0-3609 GCA_040004785.1 Burkholderiales bacterium
GGAACGACCACGCTGGAACTCAACCCGATCCGCATGCGCGAGGACAAGAAGGGGCGGCTCACGCCGGTGGCCTGTGACTTCAAGTGCGGCTTCGACCGCGACGATCCGCGCTGGCTGCGGCTGAACCTGCCACCGCATTTGTTCGCGGCCGACTACTCCAACTTCGAGCAGGAGATCAACACGCTGCGCACCCACCAGGGCCAGAGCGACGTCTACGTGATCAACGAGAGCGGCACGGTGCTCGCGCCGACCTTCGGCGGCGGCGCCAACTCGCTGGTGACCGAGATGCTCGGCGACGCCGCCATCATCAGTTCCGACTTCGGCGGCAACCCCCCCTACGAGAAGATGAAGGAAGTGGCGCGCATCTGCTTCAAGCACTGGTTGAAGCAGGCCAACGTGCTCTTCATCATCGGCGGCAAGAGCAACAACACCGACATCTTCGAGACGCTGCGCGCGATGGCCGACGCGCTGCGCGAGCACTTCAGCGCGAACGGACCGACACCGCTGTATGTCGTGGTGGGCCGCGGTGGCCCGAACCTGGTCCGCGGCATGGGTGCGCTGCGCGACACCTGCGACGCGCTGGGCCTGCCCTACCGCCTGTTCGGTTTCGATTCGGACATGAGCGAGGTGATCCAGTTCGCCAAGAAGGTTGACCACTGGATGCAGAACGGCGGGCGGGCGCAGATCGGCCAACGCCTGGGCATTCAAGCAAGCGTCGCGGCCTGAGGAGACAAGCATCGTGCAAAACACATTCCAACGCCAAAGCGTCGGCGACTTCAAGTACCACGTGGGCATCAGCTCGCTCACGCAGGTGGCCTCGCGCGAGGACCGCGTCTGCGTGCTCAACATCCTGGGCGGCGAATCGAGCGAAGTCACGCCGGTGAGCCACGCCTACTCGGGCGGCAACGTGGTGTGCGGCACGGCACCCGGCAAAGGCGGTTCCGTGCTCGAAACCAGCATCGGAAAGATCCCGGTCTACAACAACGTGCGCGATGCGCTGGCCGCGGGCCACCGCTTCAACTGCGGGGTGATCTACCTGCCGCCGTCAGCCGCGCGCGACGGGGTGGCCGAACTGATCCGCGTCAACCCCGAGCTTCGCAAGATCTTCGTCATCACCGAGAAGATCTCGGTACACGACGCGCGCGAGATCCGCGCGATGGGGCAGCAGCACGGCATCGACATCTTCGGTGCCAACGGGCTCGGCGTGGCCGATTCGTGGAACCAGGTGCGCATCGGCGGCGCGCTCGGTGGCGACAAGCCTGGCGACTCGCTGCGCCGCGGCTCGATCGCGATCTTCTCCAACTCGGGCGGCTTCTCCACCACCATCGCCCAGTACCTGCGCATGGCGGGCTGGGGAACGACCACGGCGATCTCCTCGGGCAAGGACGTCTACATCCACTACGCGGCGCCGGAGTTCGCGTTCGCACTGGCCAACGATGCGCGCAGCAAGGCGGCGGTGCTGTACTGCGAGCCCGGTGGCTACTACGAGAACGACGCCCACTTCACCAAGCCGGTGGTGGCCTGTGTGGTGGGGCGCTGGAAGAGCAAGCTCACGCGCGCGGTGGGCCATGCCGGCGCGATGGCCGGCGGCAGCGACGACGCGCTGGCCAAGGAGCGCTGGTTCATGGAGAAGTTCGGCGTCGATGCCATCTTCACGCCCGACCAGCCCGTGTTCTCGGCCAAGGGGGCACTGGTCACCAACATCGCCCACATCCCGGCCGCGCTGACCGCGGTGATGCGCGCCAACGCGACGATGCCCGACTTCGCACCCGAGGGAAACCTCTCGCTGAAGCCGTGGTTCGGCTCCGACGAGGGACTGGACCTTCCCGAGGAACTGAGCCCGGCGGTGGTGCAGGCGCTGGCGCCCTACAACGAGCAGGTGGCACTGCTCAACGAGCAGATCGGCGGGGTCGTGCCGCGGCAACTGATGAAGGATGCCTCGGGCGCCTCGCAGATGGATCCGAAGACGCAGGTCAGCAGCCTGCATGGCGTCAGCATGCTTCACGCGGCAACGCTGTCGCTGGAGTCGAACGTCGCGCTGGCGCTGCTGCATGGCGCGGGCGGCGAGAACGACTGCAAGCTCATCGCGTCCGCGGTGGCTGCGCATGTCAACCTGCATGGCCGGCCGGAGCTCGCCGCTGCGCAAGCGAGCCGCGAGGCCGGCAATGCGCCCAACGCGGTGTTGGCCGCGGCGGCCGCCATCGTCGGGCCGCGCCGGCAGGAAGCGGCGCGCGAGGTGCTTCGCTTCATGCTGGAGCGCTTCCATGCGGCGGGGCTGGGCACGGAGTTCGGCGCCTCGCTCAACGAAGCGTTCGACATCGGCAGCGTCGCTGCAGGCCGCCAATCGGGCCTGACCTCCGACACGCCCGATGCGCGCGCGCAGGCGCTGCTGGCCGGCGTCGAGGCACGCGGCGCGCGTTCGGTGTTCCTGCGCTGGCTCAAGAGCCTGCCGGGACATCCGACCGAGCCCGCCGTGCTCGCCGCGATCAGCGCCACGCTGGCCTGGGGCCCGCTGTCGCGCAAGCGCATCTCGCGCGCCACGGCCGAGAGCTTCCCCTGGTGGCTGCAGCTCTTCGGCACGCTGATCGGCGCCTCGGCCGACGCGGCCCAGCACGAGCCCGGCCGCTTCTGCGGCATCGACCAGCGGCACTTGCTCGGCTCGTCGAGCCTGGGCGAGATCGCGTTCGCCGCGTTGCTGGGCCACACGCCGGGCGAGGAAGACCTGTTCGCGTTCCAGACCCTGGTCGGACTGCTTCTCACCAACGGCCCCGGCGCCATCTCGGCGCAGGGCGCCAAAGGCGCGGTGTCGGCCGACGGGCCGGAGCAGCCCGATCGAGTGCAGCTCAACAAGGCGCTGATCGGCTTCCTGACCCACACCGGCTACGCGCATGGCGGCAACGGCTACGAAGGCATCGCCTACCTCGTCGAACAGTTCAAGGGCAGCGGCCTGAAGGACCCGAGCAGCGCACAGCATGGCGTCGATCTGCAGGCCTTGGTCGTGAAGGCCGTGGAGCAGTACGCGCAGTACAAGACCCAGAAGAAGACCATCGGCAGCCTGGACATCGCCAAGCTGCCCGGCGTGAACCACCCGGTGTTCAAGGACAAGCCGGTCAATCACGATCCGCGCGAGGTCTTCATCGGCAAGCTGTTCGAGGAGCGCGGCGAAGCCAATGTGTTCCACCAGTTCTACCGCGCACTGGTGCAACGGCTGTACGACGCCGGCGTGTCGCGCAACGTCTACTGCGTGAACATCGACGCGGTGATCGCGGCGCTGCTGCTCAAGATGCTGTGGAAGCCGCTGCAGGCCGGCGAGATGGGCGAGCGCGATCTCGAGACGGCCGCGTTCACCATCTTTCTGTACCCGCGCATGCTGGGCTGCGCGGCAGAGATCGACGACCACCTGAACCGGGGCCGCAACATGGACACGCGCACGCAGGCGTCACTTTGCAAGTTCGTCGCCTGAGCGCCGCGGGAGACATCACATGCTGACCGTGCTCGCGTATTCCATGATCATCGTCTTCATGGCGCTGATCATGACCAAGCGCCTTTCCGCGATGGTCGCGTTGATCCTGGTGCCCATCGTGTTCGGGGTGATCGGGGGATTCGGGC
>JBDUAG010000496.1:0-3600 GCA_040004785.1 Burkholderiales bacterium
CCGGCATCACCGCGATCCAGATGGCGGCCGACCGCATCCGCGTCGGCGAGGCCGACGTGCTGATCGCCGGCGGCGCCGAGTCGATGAGCCTGGTGCCGATGGGCGGCAACAAGCCGTCGTTCAACCCGGCGATCTTCGAGCGCGACGAGAACATCGGCATCGCCTACGGCATGGGCATCACCGCCGAGAAGGTCGCGGCGCAATGGAAGGTCAGCCGCGAGGCGCAGGACGCGTTCGCGCTCGAGTCGCACCAGCGTGCGATGAAGGCGCAGGCCGCCGGTGAGTTCAGCGACGAGATGACCCCGATCGAGGTCGTCTCGCGCTTCCCGAATCTCGAGAACTTGGGACAAGCAGGCGAGCAGGGCACGAAGACCCGCACCGTCAGCCTCGACGAAGGCCCGCGCCCCGACACCTCGCTCGAAGGTCTGGCCAAGCTCAAGCCGGTGTTCGCCGCCAAGGGCAGCGTCACCGCCGGCAACAGCTCGCAGACCAGCGACGGCGCCGGTGCGTTGATCCTCGCGAGCGAGAAGGCGATCAAGCAATACGGCCTGACGCCGCTGGCGCGCTTCGTCAGCTTCGCCGCGCGCGGCGTGCCGCCCGAGATCATGGGCATCGGCCCGATCGAGGCCATTCCTGCCGCGTTGGGCTACGCCAACCTGACGCTCGACGACATCGGCTGGATCGAGCTGAACGAGGCCTTCGCGGCGCAGTCGCTCGCGGTCATCAACAGCGTCGGCCTCGACCCGGCGAAGGTGAATCCGATGGGCGGCGCAATCGCGCTCGGGCACCCGCTGGGCGCGACCGGCGCGATCCGCGCCGCGACCGTGGTGCACGCGCTGCGTCGCCACAACCTGAAGTACGGCATGGTGACGATGTGCGTGGGCACCGGCCAAGGCGCCGCGGGGATCTTCGAGCGTGTCTGATTCCACTGGCGCATCCCCCGCTGCAATGAACGCCGAGCGCCGCAGCACGCTGCGGCGAATCGGGCTCGTCGTCGGCGTCGGCGCGTTCGCGGCACCGCTCGTGGTGAGCGCGGTCCGTCCGGCGGAGGTCGGTTCCGAGCGCTTTTCCTCGATCGCCGCCGCGCTCAAGACGCTGGAGCAGCTGAGGTCGCAGGCGCCACACATGACCGGCGCCTGGGATCTGGCGCATGTGCTGCACCACACGGCGCAGAGCGTCGAGTATTCGATGAGCGGCTTCCCGGCACCGAAGCCGGCGTGGTTTCGCGCCACGATCGGCCCGTATGCGTTCGCCTTGTTCAACGCGCGGGGGCAGATGACGCACAGCCTCAGCGAGCCGATTCCCGGCGCACCCGATATCGAGCAAGGCCAGCCGTTGGGTGCGGCCATCGATCACGCGATCGCCGCGCTGCAGGCTTTCGAACGCCACACGGGTGCGCTCGCGCCGCACTTCGCCTACGGGTCGCTGGCCAAACCGGCGTACACGCGGGCACACCTGATGCATCTGGCCAATCATTGGTCGGAGGCCGCCTGATCACGAACTTTCGTCGAAGGAGAAGACAAGCATGAGCATCAAGACCGCCACGCTGAACGGTGTGGCCACGATCGAAATCGCCCGCCCCGAGAAGAAGAACGCGATCACCGGCGCGATGTACCAGCAGATGGCCGATGCGCTGACCGCGGCCACCGCCGACAACGCCGTGCGCGCGGTGCTGATCACCGGCCAGCCCGGCATCTTCACCTCGGGCAACGACATCGAGGACTTCATGAAGCGCCCGCCCGGCAGCACCGAGTCGCCGGCGTTCGTGTTCATGCGCGCGCTGCTGGGTTGCGACAAGCCGGTGATCGCCGCAGTGACGGGTGCGGCCATCGGCATCGGCACGACGCTGCTGCTGCACTGCGACTTCGTCTATGTGTCCGACGAGGCACGCCTGGCGATGCCGTTCGTCAGCCTCGGCCTCGTGCCCGAGTTCGCCTCCAGCCTGATCGTGCCGCAACTGATGGGCAACGCGCGCGCGGCCGAGAAGCTGCTGCTCGGCGACCCATTCACCGGTGCCGACGCGGTCGAGTGCGGCATCGCCAACGCGGTGCTGCCGGCCGGCGAGGTCGTGAACCACGCGCGCCGCATCGCCGAGCGTTTCAACGCGTTGCCACCGGGTGCCGTGCGTGCCTCCAAGGCACTGATGCGACGCGCGCGTTCGCAGGCCACGCTCGAGACCATTGCCGTCGAAGGCGAGATATTCGCCAAGCGCCTGCGCAGCCCCGAGGCGCAAGAGGCCTTCAGCGCGTTCTTCCAGAAGCGCAAACCCGACTTCTCGCAATTCTGACCACGCGCCGATGTCCCTGGTCCTCAAGCTCATGCTCTCGCCGCTGCTGATCGCCCAGGCGGTCGGCACGCGCAAGCGTGCGCCGGTGCTGCCCGAAGCGGCCGGGCCACGCGAAGGCCAGATCGGCACCGGCCCTTTGGCACTGCGGCTGCTGATCACGGGTGATTCGTCGGCCGCGGGGGTCGGGGTGGCACACCAGGACGCCGCCTTCGCCGGCCACTTTCTTCGCGCGCTGTACAAGCGCAGCGGCCGGCCCTTGCGCTGGCGGCTGCGGGCGCGTTCGGGGCTGACGACCAGGCAGGTGCACGAGATGTTGCGCGCCGAGCCGCCACCGGCCGCGGACGTGGCCATCGTGCTGACCGGCGTCAACGATGTGATCGACCTGATCCCGCCGCGCCGTGCGATCGAGCACCGTGCCGCACTGGCCGACTGGTTGCTCGCCGACGGACGCGCGCGCCACGTCGTGTTCGCCGCGCTGCCGCCGATCAACCAGTTTCCGCTGCTGCCGCAGCCGCTGCGCCGCGTGATGGGCGACGATGCGCGCCGCCACAACGACGCGATGGCGCGCTGGGCGATGAAGCGCAGCGATGTGCACCACGTTCCCGTCGCGCTGCAGCTCTCGCCCGCCGCGATGGCGAGCGATGGCTTCCACCCCGGCGAGCCGATCTACCGCGCCTGCGGCGAGGCGCTCGCGCGCTTCATCGCCGAGCGGATCATCCCCAAGGAGACGAAACGATGAACACGTTGAAAGGCAAGACCCTCTTCATCACCGGCGCGTCGCGCGGCATCGGCCTGGCGATCGCGAAGCGCGCGGCACAGGACGGAGCCAACATCGTGATCGCGGCGAAGACCACCGAGGCCAATCCCAAGCTGCCCGGTACGATCCACTCGGCTGCTGCCGAGATCGAAGCGGCCGGCGGCCAGGCGCTGGCGCTGCAGACCGACATTCGCGACGAAGCGAGCGTTCTCGCCGCGGTCGAGCAGGCGGTTGTGCGCTTTGGCGGCATCGACATCCTCGTCAACAACGCGAGCGCGATCAGCCTGACGCCGACAACCGCAACGCCGATGAAGCGCTTCGACCTGATGTTCGGCGTGAACGTGCGCGGCACCTACCTCTGCACGCAGAGCTGCCTGGCGGCGTTGATCAAGTCGGCCAAGGCGGGCCGCAACCCGCATGTGCTGAACATGTCGCCGCCGCTGTCGATGCGCGAGCACTGGTTCAGCCCGCACGTGGCGTACACGATGGCCAAGTACGGCATGAGTGAATGCACGCTCGGCCACGCGGGCGAGTTCAGGCCTCACGGGATAGCCGT
>JBDUAG010000497.1:0-3600 GCA_040004785.1 Burkholderiales bacterium
TGGAGCCGCACGCGCGCACCCCAGCGCCCGGCGCCTCCATTGCAGGCGTCAACGAAAAGATCAGTCGCGAAGATTTCCTTTGGCCGACACCGCCCTATGCGACCTACCCAGCGGCCGTAGCGCAAACGGAACCCCTGCCGTGCGAGATCACCGCGCTGAACGACATGCGCTCCACCGGTCGGCTGACCTTCTTCGTGCCGGAGGAAGGAGTCGCCCACGTGCAGATCCTGCCGGCGCGCACCACCCTGCCGCTGCGCTTTACGCAGTTCCGTTCGCTGACCCTCACGACTCCGCTGCCGCCACTGGCGCTACCAGCCACCGAGCCGCACATCGACCTCCTCGCCCAGCGTGCGAATATGAGCTTTCGTGTGCAGCTTCGCGGCGGCGGTGAACTCACCGGCGATACCATCGGCCACGTCGAAAGCGAGTTCGGCCTGTTCCTGTTCCCGCCGGTCGGCGACGACGGCAGCGTGCGCCGCCAATTCGTGCCGCGCGCAGCATTCCAAAGTTTCGAGCTGGGTCCGCGCATCGGCGAAGTGCTGATGGAGCAAAGGCTGGCCACGGCGCATCAGGTGGAGCAAGCGGTCGATCTGCAGCAGAAGCTGCGTCGCCAGAAACTCGGTGAGATCCTGCTGGTGCGCAAGGTGGTCTCGGCAGAGCAGTTGCTCGAAGCCATCGAGCGCCAGGCCAAGATGCCGATGGTGCGCATCGGCGAGGCGCTCACCTCGATGGGCCTGATCAATGAGAGCCAGCTGCGCGACGCGTTGATCCAGCAGAAGACCGACCGCGGCGTCCCGCTCGGCGAGGTCCTGGTGCGCATGGGTGTGGTGACGAGCGTCGACCTGCAGGTGGCGCTGGCGCGCAAGATGGGCTACCCCTTGGTTGACCTCGACACCTTCCCGATTGAGGCCGATGCCCTGCGCAAAATCAGCTATGCCGTGGCACATCGACTGCAGCTTATGCCGCTGCTGCTGCGCGAGGGCCGCCTGATCATCGCCATGGATGACCCGGCGCGCCGGCGCGGCGCGATCGACGAAGCCGAATTCGTGGCGCAGATGAAGGTTGTGCCGGTGCTCGCGCAGTGCCGCTCGCTCGACGTAGCGCTGTTGGCCGCCTACGAGAAAATCGGCGCGAGTTCGGCCAGTCGTTTCTTCGCCGACGAGGGACTGCAGCCGATCGTCTTCGAAACCACTGACACCGACAAATTGATCGAGACGCTCGTCAAGGAAGGCCAGAATCGCACCAGCGCCGATGACGATGTCCCGATCGAACAGAGCGACAACTCGCTGGTGCGGCTGATCAACAACATGATCATCGAGGCGCACAAGGAAGGCGTCTCCGACATCCACATCGAGAGTTATCCGGGGCGCGAGAAGATTCGCATCCGCTTCCGCAAGGACGGCCTGCTGCGCACCTACCTCGAACTGCCCGCGAACTACCGCAACGCGATGATCGCGCGCATCAAGATCATGTGCGAACTCGACATCAGCGAAAAGCGCAGGCCGCAGGACGGCAAGATCAATTTCGCCAAGTTCGTACCGCAGCACAAAGTCGAGTTGCGGGTAGCGACCATCCCGACCAACAGCGGCCTCGAGGACGTGGTGATGCGCATCTTGGCCTCGGCCAAGCCGATCCCGCTGGACCGTCTGGGCCTGTCGGAGCACAACCTCACCGAACTCACGCGCGCGATCGAGCGGCCCTATGGCATGGTGCTGTGCGTCGGTCCGACGGGTTCGGGCAAGACGACCACGCTGCACTCCGCGCTCAGCCACATCAACGTGCCCGAGCGCAAGATCTGGACCGCCGAAGACCCCATCGAGATCACTCAGCCTGGCTTGCGCCAGGTGCAGGTGAACCCGAAAATCGACTGGACCTTCGCCAAGGCGCTGCGCGCCTTCCTGCGCGCCGATCCGGACGTGATCATGGTCGGCGAGGTGCGCGACAAAGAGACGGCACAGATGGCGATCGAAGCCTCGCTCACCGGCCACCTGGTGCTTTCGACGCTGCACACCAACAGCGCACCCGAGACCGTGACGCGTCTGCTCGACATGGGCATGGATCCGTTCAACTTCGCCGACTCGCTGCTCGCCGTGCTGGCGCAGCGCCTGGTCCGGAGGCTGTGCGTCAACTGCCGCGTCGGTCGACCGGCCACGGACGAGGAAGCCGACGAGCTGCTGTCCGACTACATGCATGGCTTCGGCGCCGCCGACACGCCGGTGGGCCGTCAGACGGTGCGCAGCGACTGGCTGCAGCGGTACGGCCTCGAGGGCCGGCTGCTGATGCATGCGAGCCCCGGCTGCAGCCAGTGCGACAGCACCGGCTTCAAGGGCCGCGCCGGTGTCCACGAATTGATGGTCATCTCGCGCGAGCTGCGCCGCCTGGTGCAGACCGGCGCGCGCGCCGAGGCACTGCAGGAAGTGGCGATGCGCGAGGGCATGCGCACGCTGCGGCAGGATGGCATCGAAAAGGTGCTGGCCGGCCACACCACCATCGACGAAGTGCGCGCGACCAGCAACGCCTGACCCTCCCATGAACGCGAACTCAATGCTCCGATGGGGCACCTGTCACTACTTACAGGCGCGCTTTCACGCTGGATCAACTATGGTCCATCGTCCGCTGCGACCGAGTCGCTCTCAGTTGGCATCGTTGCCCTCAACAGCTTTCAACCGGGACTACGCCCAATGAAGACCTGGACCATTCGGCAACGCATCCTGGGCAGCTTCGCTGCGGTGCTGGCGCTGATGATCGTGATGGGAGGCGTGGCCTACACCCGCCTGCAGCTCGTCGAGCAGGACGCGACGACGATTCAGAAGGACTCGCTGCCCGGCGTGGCCCACAGCAGCCAGCTCATGTCTGCCTGGCTCGCGAACTACGCCCTCACGCAGGAGCACATCCTGCAGACCGACGCGGCCTCGATGCGCAAGGTGGAGTCGCAGCTTCAAGCCAACCGGAGCCGCCTGGAAGACCTTTCCAAGAGCTACGAGATGACCGTCTTCGTGGCCAAGGACAGGGCGAACTTCGAGGCGTTCAAGGGCCTTCGCGGACCGTACGTGCGCGCTCAGGAGGAACTCCTGAAGTTGAGCTCGGACAACCAGAACACCGAGGCCCGAGCCTTGCTGAACAGCCAGCTGGAGCCGGCGTTCGAAAAAATTCAGACGGCCCTCCAGGTGATCGTCGACTTCAACACCGCCAATGGCGATGAGGCCGGGCACCAGATCATGACGGCGGTTGCGACGGCCAAGGCCGCCATCATCTCGAGCCTGGCGGTTGCCTGCCTGCTCGCGTTCGCCAGCGGCTATTTCCTGTTCCGGTCCATCACGCAGCCCATGGGGCGACTGATCAACGTCACCGATGCGATCAGCAAAGGTGATTTCACTCAACGGATGACCCCGGGCCGGCAAGATGAATTTGGCACGCTGGCGCACGGCTTCAACCGCATGATCGACGAGTTGACCCTGCTGGTGGGTCAGGTGCAGAAATCGGGCATTCAAGTCAACACGTCCGCCACGGAGATCGCCGCGACTGCGAAGGAGCAGCAGGCCACTGCCAGCGAGATCGCCGCGACGACCTCCGAAGTCGGCGCCACGTCCAAGGAAATCT
>JBDUAG010000053.1:0-12090 GCA_040004785.1 Burkholderiales bacterium
TCAACGCCCGCTCCGAGGTGCGCGAGTCCTACTCTGCGTACCGGACCGCCTACGATCTGGCGAAGCACTACCGCGACGACGTGGTACCTCTGCGCAAGCGCATCTCCGACGAGAACCTGCTTCGCTACAACGGGATGCTCGCCAGCGTATTCGAATTGCTTGCGGATTCCAGGGACCAGATTTCCAGCGTCACCGGCGCTGTCGAAGCACTGCGTGACTACTGGGTGGCCGAGACGAACCTGCAGACCGCACTCACGGGCCGTCCGCCGGGCTCGGCGCCGGCCATGGGCCCGAGCACCGCCGCAGCCGCGGCACAGCCTGCCCACTGAAGGAGAACAGCCATGACCCATCGAAGAACATTCTTCAAGGCCGCAGGCGCAACCCTGTTGGGTGCAGCCGCCGTCAGTCGTGCCGGCGCGGCCTTGCTTCCCGAGGCAGTGATGCAGTCGTCTGCGGCGATGCAGCTTCCGCCACCGCCGCCCAACGGTCGGCCGTATCAGCCCATCGTCACCCTCAACGGCTGGTCGTTGCCTTGGCGCATGAAGGACAACGTCAAGGAGTTCCACCTGGTCGCCGAGCCAGTGGTGCGCGAAATCGCGCCGGGCATGAAGGCCAATCTGTGGGGCTACAACGGCCAGAGCCCGGGACCGACCATCGAAGCGGTCGAGGGTGACCGCATCCGCATCTTCGTCACAAACAAGCTGCCGGAGGTCACCAGCGTTCACTGGCACGGTGTCCTGCTGCCCTCGGGCATGGATGGCGTCACCGGCTTGAGCCAACCGCCCATCGCGGTCGGCAAGACCTTCATGTATGAGTTCGTGCTGCAGCGTTCGGGCACCTTCATGTACCACCCACACGCGGACGAGATGGTGCAGATGGCGATGGGGATGATGGGCTTGTTCATCGTCCATCCGAAGGACGCGAAGCAGTTCAAGGTCGACCGCGACTTCGGCTTCATCCTGAACGCCTACGACATCGAGCCCGGCAGCGCGACGCCGAAGGTCAACACGATGCTCGACTTCAACCTGTGGACGTGGAACAGCCGCGCGTTCCCGGGCATCGACCCGTTCGTCGCACGCACGGGCGAACGAGTCCGCATCCGGGTCGGCAACCTCACGATGACCAACCATCCCATCCACATGCACGGTCCCCACTTCGAGGTGACCGGCACGGACGGCGGCTGGGTGCCCAAGAGTGCCCGCTGGCCGGAGGTCACGACCGACATCGCCGTCGGTCAGATGCGCGCCTTCGAGTTCGACGCGCTCGCTGGCGACTGGGCCATCCACTGCCACAAGTCGCACCACACGATGAACGCGATGGGTCACTCGGTCCCCACCATGATTGGCGTGGACCATCGCGACGTCGCAAGCAAGATTTCGAAGCTGGTGCCGGACTACATGGTCATGGGCGACAAGGGCATGCACGACATGGGCGAGATGGAGATGCCTCTCCCCGACAACACGCTGCCGATGATGACCGGCACGGGCCCCTTCGGGCCAATCGGCATGGGCGGCATGTTCAGCGTGGTCAAGGTCCGCGACGACATCCGGCGTGGCGACTTCAAGGACCCGGGTCCGTACAAGCACCCGGCCGGCACGCTCGCCAGCGAGTACACGGCCGACATGCCGGAGACGGTCAGAGCGCCGGGCCCGAAGTCCGATTCCAAAACCCTGCAAGTTCGCAAACCCGCCGGCCACGAAGGCCACTGAAGGAGATATCCATGAAGACATTGAATGCACTGGCGTTCGCGGCTCTCGCGCTTGGTGTGAGCGCAGCATTCGCGCATGGAGACGAGGAACATGCTGCTGCTCGCAAGTTCGACGCGGGCAAGGTCGAGCCGACCGACTTCGGCCAGGAAGGCAATCCGAAGAAGGTCACGAAGACCATCAAGGTCGACATGACCGACGCCATGCGCTTCTCGCCATCGGACGTGACCGTGAAGCGCGGCGAGACGGTGAAGTTCGTCGTGCACAACGACGGCAAGGTCTTGCACGAGATGGTGCTGGGCACCAGGCGAGCCATCAAGGAGCACGCCGAAATGATGAAGAAGTTCCCGGAGATGGAGCATGCCGACGCCAACATGGCCCACGTGAAGCCGGGGAAGGCCGGGGAAATTGTCTGGCAGTTCACCAAGCCGGGTGAGTTCCAGTTCGCTTGCCTGCAGCCCGGCCACTTCGAGGCCGGCATGGTCGGGACCGTGCTCGTGAAATGAAGCGCCGGCCGTTCCAAAGCTTGAAGGACCATCCCCATGCGAGTCATTGATATCTGTGTTGCACTGGGCCTGACCATCGCCGTCGGTGCCAACGCGCAAACCGCCCCCGCGTCGGCGGCCGACCACTCCGCCCACCTTGCGGCCACCACCGAGGGCGAGGTTCGGAGGATCGACAAGGAGCAGGGCAAGGTGACCCTGAAGCACGGCCCGATCGCCAATCTCGAGATGCCTGGCATGACGATGGTCTTCAAGGTTTCTGACCCGAAGATGCTGGACCCCCTCAAAGAGGGCGACAAGGTGAAGTTCACGGCGGACAAGGTCAACGGTGCGATCACGGTGACGGCCATCGAGGTCGCGAAGTGACGAGTGGGCCAGCACCGTCGGCGCCACGGCGCTCGTTGTGCCGATAAAATTGCCCGACCGATGAACCTGCCCGATGCTCATGCTGCTCGGGCGTTCATCAGGACGTGAAGCGGGGACCCCATGATGCAAAGCATCGCGCCGCAGGACAACGCGTCCGAGCTGGCGCCGCACCCACATCGACTCACGCTGCGCGGAACGGCCGCTGGCGCCGACTTTCCGCCGCTGTGCCCCAGCTGTGGCGGCGCGGCCGTGAACCGGATCGAGTATGCGAAGGTCTTTCGGCACACCGATTCAGACGGCCCGACGCGCTATGTGGTGTCGTCGGTCAGCGTGCCGTTTTGCGACCCCTGCATCGCGCGCCACCGCACGCAGGAGGTCAAGCCGACGCTGAGCGGGAACGTGCTCTCGAGCTTCGCGACGATGGACATGCTCGGCGCCGTATTCCCGGCCATGGCCGCCGTCTTCCTCGCCTATCTCGCGCTCGGCGACGTGCTGCACGGACGCGGCACGCGCTTCCTGGTGGAGCTCGGCATCGGCGCAGTGTTTGCATTGATCGCCTGGGGGCAAGGCCATGCGATCTGGCAACAGACCGAACACTTGCGCGTGCCGCCGCAAACCGATGTGACGAAGGCATTCGACTTCAGCGACGATTCGGCCTCGGTGTTCGAGAAGGCCCGCTTCATCTGCACGATGCGCAACGATCGATTCGCCAACGCGTTCCGGATCCTCAACATCGATCGCGAATGGCAGGCAAACAGCTCCGAGGCGGTGGCGGAGCGTCGTCGCTCGAATCGGCTCTTGTGGATCTTCGGCATCGTCCTGGCCGTGTTCGCGGTGTGGGACGTGCTGCACGACCTCTTCACGTGACCCGGGCGAATCGATGTCTCCGAGCAGCTCAGCGGGGCTGTCCGGCGAGGCGGCACCACCATGTCTGCCGGTAGCGCGCGTCGGGTGCATGCGCGGAGCCGATTTCCACGCCGGTGATCATCAGGCCGTCGTGCTTGATCTTCGACACGAACGCCTCTTGCAACGCCGGCAGCAGATGCGGCAGGCGGTTGTCGTCGGCGCGATGCAGCGAGGCCTCGTAGATCAGGCCGGCAGCTTCGCCGTTGACCCGGACCTCACCACGGTGCCAGCGGGCCAGAAACAGATGCCCCCGGACACGCGCGGCGGTCTCGAGTTCGTCGGGTGGAAGCGTCTCGCCAAGTCGGCACAGGCGCACTACGTTGACCAGCATCGGTACCTCTTCCGTCGACCTATTTGTTGAGCGGGATCACGGTTCCGCGATCCACCGCCACCGCGGTGACGCTGTTGTTCGGTGAACCCTCGATGACGCGATCCGAGTAGGTCAGGTAGACCAGCGTATTGCGCTTCTTGTCGACCATGCGCACGACGCGCAGCTTCTTGAACATGAATGACTGGCGCTCGCTGAAGACCTCTTCCTGGTCGGGCAGCGGTTTGGAGAAGCTGATCGGGCCGACCTGCCGGCAAGCGATCGATGCGTCGGACTTGTCCTCCGCCAGCCCGACGGCACCCTTGATGCCGCCGGTCTTGGCGCGCGAGACGTAGCAGGTGACGCCGCCGACCTTCGGGTCGTCCCACGCATCGACGAGGATCTTGTGATCGGGGCCGATCAGCTTGAACACGGTATCAACTTCGCCGATGGTTTCGGCGTGGGCCGCCGCGGCCGAGCCGGCGACGAGCAGAGCAAGCAAGGTCTTCATTCGATCTCCGGAGCGGGCAGGGCAGTTCATCGTCTCTGGTACTGCATCTCGCCGAACAGGGCCTCGCGTGCCTTGTCATCGACCAGCGGCTTGCGCTGCGCAGCCAGCACGTCGACGCCGCGCTTGACCGCCGGCCGCGCCGCGATCTCGTCGAACCAGCCCTTCAGGTGCGGGAAATCGCTCCACTCGATGCCCTGGTTCTTCCAGGAGCGCAGCCACGGGAAGATCGCGATGTCGGCAATCGAATAGGTCGGCCCGGCGATGTATTTGCTCTTCGCGAGGCGCGTGTCCATCACGCCGTAGAGGCGCTTCGCCTCGTTCGTGTAGCGGTCGATCGCATAGGCGATCTTCTCCGGCGCGTAGATGCGGAAGTGGTGCGCCTGCCCCAGCATCGGGCCGACGCCGCCCATCTGGAACATCAGCCATTCGAGCATCTCGTAGCGGCCGCGCGTGCTCGCGGGCAGAAACAGGCCTGTCTTCGCGGCGAGGTACATCAGGATCGCGCCGGATTCGAACAGCGATATCGGGTTGCCGTCCGGGCCGTCGGGATCGACGATCGCCGGAATCTTGTTGTTCGGGCTGATTGCCAGAAACCCGGGCGCGAACTGCTCGCCGGCGCCGATGTCCACCGCCGTGGCGCGATACGGCAGGCCGCACTCCTCCAGCATGATGTGAACTTTGTGGCCGTTCGGCGTGGCCCACGAATACACTTCGATCATGGTGAGTTGTTCCTTGGTGCACACGCAATGCGTGTTCGGTCGTCACTCTAGTTGATTGGGCGGCGCCATGCTCGAATCGTTCAAACGCCTGTTCGCGAGTCGCGGCGAGGATCACGAACATGACTACGGCAGCGTCGCCGAGTGGGCAAAACGCCGCGGTTTCGGCTTCAAGCGAGTGCGCGGCGAAGCGGGCTTCGTGATCGACGGGCTGCTCGACGGCAAGCCCTGGCGTCTCGAGTGGGGCGCGCCGCAACGCGACTACATCATCGGCAGCGAGCTGCGCCTGCGCATGGAGCTCGAGCTGGCCTCCGACGCGCAGATGCTGCTGCTTTCGCGCCCGCTGATGGACGCGCTGGAGCGGAAGACCTTCGAGGACTTCACCGACAACGTACAGACGCAGATCGGCACCAAGTCGCCCGAGGAGATGCGCTGGCTGGTGATGTTCCCGAAGATCAACCTGGCCACGCTGAAGACGCTGCGCGCGCGCTTCGGCGGGGTGGCGAGCGCGCCCGAGGCGGGTCTGGACTGGATCACCGGGCCGCTGGCCAATGCGATCGAGCAGCAGGCCGCAAGCGGCTTTCTGCGCGACGAGCCACCCTTCGTGCTGATGACACTGCGCGGCCGCGCCTACCTGCGCATGCAGTTGCTGACGCCGGATGCGCCGGACATCAGCGCCGCGCTGGCCATCTTCGAAACGGCAGTCGCCCGCGCGATCAGCGTGGGCGGTGGCGCCTCGGGCAAGTCGCGCGACTGGGACAACAGCTCGGCGAGCACCGCCTGGCAGACGTTTCAGCCAAACGAGATCGCCGACCCGCGCAAACGCAAGTGATCGCTGCGCACACGCGGATCTGTGTGTGGCGGCAGGCATGCCGGCGATCAGCGCCGCGCCAGGCGATGCAGCGTATCGGACGGTCGCTCGCCGAACTGGTGGCGGTAGTCGCGGGCAAACTGGCTGAGGTCCCAGAAGCCCCACGCCGCCGCGACCAACTGCACAGTGGCCGTGTCGCCTGACGCACAGCGCAAGGCCCGCCTCGCGCCGTTGAGCCGGATGCTGCGCAGATAGGCCTTCGGGCTCATCCCCGCCTCGGCCTCGAACGCGTACTGCAGCGTGCGCCGGCTCACGTGCAGGCGGGCGCACAGCTGCGGAACGTTGGGCACCGCGTCAGGCGTGGACTGCACCCAGTCGTGCACTTGTTGCACCAGTCGTCGCCGGGCCGTGGCGTTGCTGCGGTCGTCCAGCGGCTGCAACGGACGCTCCAGCAGATCGGTCACCACATCGAGCATGACCACAAGCAGGCTTTCGCGCGCCGCCTCCACCTGATGTGCTTCGCCGGCCGAGGCCGCCAGGGCGAGGATCGCACGCAAACGGGCCTGGGCATGGCGGCGCCGCTCGGCCGGCACATCCAGCCAGGGGCTGCGGTCGATCAGCGGCCAGGACAGTTTCGCTCCCAGTGCCTCGATGTGACGCGTCAGCTCGGCACGCGAGACCACGATCCCCAGGATGTCGTGGGTCGTCGGGCTCATCAGATCGAACTGCGCGGCATGGCCGCAGACCATCACGCCGTCGCGGCCGACCAGCCTGCCGTCGATGCGCGAGCCGTCGTGTGTCGCCGTGATGCCGCACCACACGGCACCCTCCCAGACCTCGCAACGCTGGCGCAGGGCCAGATTGGTGCGTTCGCGGAAGACCTGAGCGCGTTCGGTCCACAGCTCGTCGAGACGGCCCTGAAAAGGGCCGGCCGCGAGCTGGTCGTAGCGCTGCCGCCAGCCGCTCAGGCCCTCGGCTTGCTCGTCCACATCGCGCGCTTGCCGCGACTGCACTCGCCAGGCCGAGCGCCGATGCGGTGCATCGTGTGCCCCGAACGTGTCCATGATGTTTGCCAGTTCTCGATAACTGCCTGCGGCGTCGCGACTTACGCTCCTGCCGAAGCCGTGGCCTCCCCGATAGCAAGCGCTGCGCCATGCATCGGCCGAGCCGGCCCTCCACTTTCATTCAGGAGCAACACATGAATCAAACTGCCGCCCCGGCATTGAACAAGACACTTGGGACTCTGCAGCTCTGGGGCATCGCCGTCGGCCTGGTCATCTCCGGCGAGTACTTCGGCTGGAGCTATGGATGGGCGTCTGCCGGAACGCTGGGCTTCCTCGTCACGGCCTGCTTCATCGCGCTGATGTACGGCACCTTCATCTTCAGCTTCACCGAGCTGACGACCTCGATTCCACATGCCGGTGGGCCGTTCGAGTACAGCCGCCGCGCCTTCGGGCCGGTGGGTGGCTACGTGGCGGGCTTCGCGACGCTGATCGAGTTCGTGTTCGCGCCGCCGGCGATCGCGCTCGCCATCGGCGCCTACCTCAACGTGCAGTTCCCGGGGCTCTCGCCGAAGACCGCGGCGGTGGGGGCGTATGTGGTGTTCATGGCGCTCAACATCGTCGGCGTGCAGATCGCCGCCACGTTCGAACTGGTGGTCACGCTGCTGGCGATCTTCGAACTGCTGGTGTTCATGGGTGTGGTCTCGCCGGGCTTCTCGGTGGCGAACTTCCTGAAGGGCGGCTGGTCGGGACAGGATGCCTTCAGCATGGCGTCGGTCCCCGGCATGTTCGCGGCGATCCCGTTCGCGATCTGGTTCTTCCTCGCGATCGAGGGTGTGGCGATGGCGGCTGAAGAAGCCAAGAACCCGCGCCGTTCCATTCCCATTGCCTACATTGGTGGCATCCTGACGCTGCTCGTGTTGGCCGCCGGCGTGATGGTGTTCGCCGGCGCCGCCGGCGACTGGACCAAGCTCGCCAACATCAACGACCCGCTGCCGCAGGCGATGAAGATCATCGTCGGCGAGCACAGCGGCTGGCTGCACATGCTGGTGTGGCTGGGTCTGTTCGGGCTGATCGCTTCGTTCCACGGCATCATCCTCGGCTACTCGCGGCAAATCTTCGCCTTGGCCCGCGCCGGTGTGTTGCCGGCCGTCCTGGGCCGCGTGCATCCGAAGTTCCACACGCCGCACCTGGCCATCCTGGCTGGCGGTGTCGTCGGCATCGCCGCGATCTTCAGCGACGAGCTGATCTCCTTCGGGGGCCAGACCCTCACTGCCAACATCGTGACGATGAGCGTGTTCGGCGCGATCGTGATGTACATCGTGAGCATGGCCAGCCTGTTCAAGCTGCGCGCCGTCGAGCCCGATCTCGCGCGCCCGTTCCGTGCGCCGATGTACCCGTACTTCCCGGCGTTCGCGCTGCTGGCCGCGGTGGTCTGCCTGGTGACGATGGTCTATTACAACCTGCTGATCGCCGGCCTGTTCGTGGCGCTCGGTGCGCTGGGCTACGTCTACTTCCTCGCAACCCGCGGGCGCCGCATCGCGACTGCCGCGGTGACCGCCTGATGCGCTGCTTTCAACTCTTCGAACCAATCCCGAACCGCATGAAACTGAATCGCATTCTCGTCGCGCTCGGCATGGTCAGTGCCGCACACGTCAACATCGCGCGCGCCGCCGATGCACCGGCTGCACCGGCTGCACCCACACCTGAGTGGACCACCACCGGCAACGCCGTGCTGGTGTCGGATTACCTGTTCCGCGGCATCTCCCAGACACAGCATCGGCCGACCTGGCAGGTGACGCTGGAGGCCGCGCACAAGAGCGGCATCTACTTCGGCAGCTTCGGTTCGGGGGTTTCGAACGCCGCCTATTCGAACGGCAGCGGCTCCGAGATCGACCTTTACGTCGGCTGGCGCTACACCGTGAGCGAGGGCAGCAGCCTGGACCTGGGGCTGGTGACCTACTGGTACCCGGGCGCCCAGTACATCGGCACCGACGGCAAGCGCATCCCGTTCAACACCCAGGAATTCAAGGCCGCGTACAACTGGGGCACGTTCAACGTGACGGGCTGGATCTCGCCGACCAGAACCTGGTTCGGTTTCGCCTACGACCCGCTGACGGGTGAGCGCCGCAGCACCGCCGGCAGCAACTACCTCGAGCTCAACTGGAACCCGGCGCTGAGCGACAGCGTGACGCTCAACCTGCACGCTGGCTCCCAGCACTACCGCGGCATCAGCGCGTACAACTTCGCCGACGCCAAGCTCGGCCTCACCTGGGTCATCGACCATTGGTCGCTGGCCGCGGCGGTGACGCACAACACCGGAGAGGTCCACAACAACGGCACGCCGATCTGGGTGTTCTTCGATGCCGACGGCAGCAGCAAGAATGTCGCTGGCACGCGGGCGCTGCTGAGCGCAACCTACGCGTTCTGAGCCCGCGCCCGTCCATGGCCAGCTACCAGCATCGCGTCGGTGCACGCAGCTACCGCTTTGAAGACCTCGCCATGTTGATGGCCCGGGCCTCGCCGGAGCGCTCCGGCGATCACCTGGCCGGCGTGGCCGCGCGCTCGGCCGAGGAGCGTGTTGCGGCGCAGCTGGCCCTGGCCGAGCTGCCGCTTGCGCGCTTTCTGCAGGAGGCCGTGGTGCCCTACGAGAACGATGAGGTCACGCGGCTGATCATCGACGGCCACGACGCGGCGGCCTTCTTGCCGGTGGCCGGTCTCACTGTCGGCGAGTTCCGCAACTGGCTGGTGTCGGACCAGGCCGACAGCGCGGCGCTGGCAGCCCTCGCGCCGGGCCTGACGCCCGAGATGGTGGCGGCCGTCTCCAAGCTGATGCGCAACCAGGACCTGATCCTGGTGGCCCGCAAATGCCAGGTGCGCACGCGGTTTCGCGGCACCATCGGCCTCGCGGGGCGTCTGTCGACGCGCTTGCAGCCCAACCACCCGACTGACGACACCGCCGGCATCGCCGCGAGCACGCTGGACGGCTTGATGTACGGCAGCGGCGACGCGGTCATCGGCATCAACCCGGCCACCGACAACGTGCCGCAGGTGATGCGGCTGCTGCACATGCTGGACGCGGTGATCCAGCAGTACGAGATCCCGACCCAGTCCTGCGTGCTCACGCACGTGACCAACACACTGCAGGCGATCGAGCGCGGCGCGCCGGTGGACCTGGTGTTCCAGTCCGTCGGCGGCACCGAGGCGACCAACCGCAGCTTCGGCATCGACCTGGCTCTGCTCGGCGAGGCGCAGGCCGCGGCCTTGTCGCTGCAGCGCGGCAGCGTCTTCGACGACGGCCAGCGCGGCCGCCACGTCATGTACTTCGAGACCGGGCAGGGCAGTGCGCTGTCGGCCAACGCCCACCACGGCTGTGACCAGCAGACCATCGAGGCGCGCGCCTACGCGGTGGCGCGGCGCTTCGACCCCTTGCTGGTGAACACTGTGGTCGGCTTCATCGGGCCGGAGTACCTGTTCGACGGCAAGCAGATCATCCGTGCCGGCCTCGAAGACCATTGCTGCGCCAAGCTGCTCGGCCTGCCGATGGGCTGCGACATCTGCTACACGAATCACGCCGAAGCCGACCAGAACGACATGGACGTGCTGCTCACGCTGCTCGGCGTCGCGGGCTGCAGCTTCATCATGGGCATCCCCGGCTCAGACGACGTGATGCTGAACTACCAGACCACCTCGTTCCACGACGCGCTCTATGCGCGACGCGTGCTGGGCCTGCGTCCCGCCCCCGAGTTCGAGGCCTGGCTCGAGCGCGTCGGCGTGTTTCTGCCCGGCGGCGGCGCGCGCCTGGTCGATGCGGTGCCGGAGCGCTTCGCGCACCTGCTGGCCGCGCCGCATCGGCAGGAGGCACTGTCGTGAGCACGTCCGACGTCGTCGTCACCAATCCCTGGGACGGTCTGAGGCGCCACACGTCGGCGCGCATCGCGCTCGGACGCAGCGGCATCAGCCTGCCGAGCGCGCCGCAACTGGCCTTCCAGCTCGCGCACGCGCAGGCCCGCGATGCCGTGCACCGGCCGTTCGACGTTCCCGGCACCACCAACGCGATCCGGGTGCTGGGTCTGGCGGTGTTGATCGCCCACAGCGCCGCAGCCGATCGTTCGATCTACCTTCAGCGCCCCGACCTGGGCCGCCGGCTCGACGAACCCTCAGCCGCGGCGTTGCAGGCGCGGCGCGGCGGCGAGCGTTGTGATCTCGGGCTGGTGGTGGCCGATGGCCTGTCGGCGCTCGCCGTCGAGCGCCACGCGGCGCCGTTCCTGGCCACGCTGCTGGGCGAATTGCGCAGCGACGACATGCCGTGGCGCATCGGCCCGGCCGTGGTGGTGCGGCAGGGCCGCGTCGCGGTGGGCGACGAGATCGGCGAGCTGCTGGACGCCAACCTCGTGCTCGTGCTGATCGGCGAGCGCCCCGGGCTGAGTTCGCCCGACAGCATGGGCCTGTACCTGACCTGGTCGCCGCGGCCCGGCCGCAACGATGCCGAGCGCAACTGCATCTCGAACGTGCGGCCTGAGGGGCAGCCATATCCGGACGCGGCGCGGCGCGCCGCCTACCTGCTGCGGACCGCGCGTTCGCGCCAACTCACCGGCGTGTCTTTAAAGGACGAGAGCACGCCGATGGCACAGATCGAGACGGCGGCACCGGGCTTCGTGCTGGCCTGAGCCGGCGCTCGCCCTCGCTCAGGCGTACTTGCCGAGTTCGAGCTTGGCGATCGCGTTGCGGTGGACTTCGTCCGGGCCGTCGGCAAAGCGCAAGGTGCGGGCGCCGGCGTAGAAGCCGGCCAGCGGGAAGTCTTCGCAGACACCGCCGCCACCGTGCGCCTGCATCGCCCAATCGATCACCTGCAGCGCCATGCTCGGCGCGACGACCTTGATCATCGCGATCTCGGCCTTCGCGGTCTTGTTGCCGGCGACGTCCATGATCCAGGCGGCCTTCAGCGTCAGCAGGCGCGCCATGTCGATGCGGCAGCGGGCTTCGGCAATGCGCTCGCGCGTCACGCCTTGCTCGGCGACGCTGCGACCGAACGCGACGCGCGACGAGGCACGCTTGCACATCAGTTCGAGCGAACGTTCGGCCAACCCGATCAGGCGCATGCAATGGTGGATGCGCCCAGGCCCCAGGCGGCCTTGCGCGATCTCGAAACCGCGGCCTTCGCCGAGCAGGATGTTGCTCGCCGGCACGCGCACGTTGTCGAACGTGATCTCCATGTGGCCGTGCGGCGCGTCGTCGTAGCCGAACACCGACAGCGGCCGCA
>JBDUAG010000498.1:0-3578 GCA_040004785.1 Burkholderiales bacterium
CGGCGGAGCGCAGCGCCTTCGGCGCTTCGTCCTTGCCCATCGTGTCCATCGCTTGGGTGTACATGAACGGTTCTCCTTACTTGGGACGTTTGTCGATGACGCGGCGAGCTTTGCCGGTCAGTGTGCGTTCGATGCTGTCTGGCGCGAGCACGGTCACGCGGGTCGAGATGCCGACCAGCGTCTTCACGCGCTGCGTCACCCAGGAGGCGATCTCGGTCGCGTCGCCCTCGGCCCCCGGCTGCATCTCGCAGTGCACCGTCACCTCGTCGAGCAGGCCTTCGCGGGTCACCAGCACCTGGTACTGGCCCGACAGCTTGCCGTGCGCGAGCACGATCTCCTCGATCTGTGTCGGGAAGACGTTGACGCCGCGGATGATCAGCATGTCGTCGCTGCGGCCCACGATCTTGCCCATGCGGCGGAACGCGCGCGAGGTCGGGGGCAGCAGCCGCGTCAGGTCGCGGGTGCGGTAGCGGATGATCGGCAGCGCCTCTTTCGTCAACGAAGTGAACACGAGTTCGCCTTCGCTGCCATCGGGCAGGACCTCGCCGGTCTCGGGGTCGATGATCTCGGGCAGGAAGTGGTCTTCCCACACCACCGGGCCGTCCTTGCTCTCGACGCATTCGCTCGCCACACCGGGGCCCATCACTTCGCTCAGGCCGTAGATGTCGACCGCGTCGATCGCGGCCTGGGTCTCGATTTCGCGCCGCATGGCCTCGGTCCACGGCTCGGCGCCGAAGATGCCGATCTCCAGCGAAGTCGCGCGCGGGTCGATGTTCTGGCGCCGCATCTCTTCGATGACGACCTGCATGTAGCTCGGCGTCACCATGATGATCTTCGGCTTGAAATCCTGGATCAGCTGGATCTGCTTCTCGGTCTGCCCGCCCGACATCGGGATCACGGTGCAGCCGAGCCGCTCGGCGCCGTAGTGCGCGCCCAGCCCGCCGGTGAACAGGCCATAGCCGTAGGAGATCTGGATGATGTCGCCGCGGCGCCCGCCGGCGGCGCGGATCGATCGTGCGACCAGATTCGCCCAGGTGTCGATGTCGTTCTGCGTGTAGCCGACGACGGTCGGCTTGCCGGTCGTGCCGCTCGATGCGTGCAAGCGCACGACCTCTTCGCGTGGCACCGCGAAGAGGCCGAACGGGTAGTTGTCGCGCAGGTCCTTCTTGACCGTGAACGGAAACTTCGCCAGGTCGGCGAGCGTCTTCAGATCGCCGGGATGCACGCCCTTGGCGTCGAATGCCTGGCGGTAGTGCGGCACGTTCGCATAGGCGTGCGCCAGCGTCGCCTTCAGGCGCTCGAGTTGCAGCGCGGAGACTTCATCGCGGCTCGCGGTCTCGATCGCGTCGAGCTCGCGGGGTTCGGGTTTTCTCGCAGCCATGCTTGTCTCCTGAGTCAACCGGTGACTGCCGGCTTGCCCTTCATCGTGTACGAGCGCCCGCGGAACACCGCGATGCGCTCGCCGCGCTGGTTCGTGATCTCGGTGTCGTAGACACCGGTGCGGCCCGCCTTCGAGACCTCGCTGCAGCGCGCGGTGAGCACGTCGCCCAGGCGGCCGGGTGCGATGAAGTCGATGCCGAAGCCAGACGCCACGGTGAGTTCGTTGTGCGAGTTGCAGGCGAACGCGAAGGTCGAGTCGGCGAGCGTCGCAATCAGGCCGCCGTGGCAGAGGTCGTGGCCGTTGAGCATGTCGTCGCGGACCGTCATCGACAGCGTCGCGCAACCCGGGGTCACCTCAACGATGCGCATGCCGAGCGCCTTCGACGCACGGTCGTTGCGGAACATGCCTTCGCGCACGAACTCGGCCGTCTGCTGCGGCGTGGGGTCAGGCATGAAAACGCCCCCCGGTGAAATGCAGGCGCGACAGCAGCGGCGCGCGGCGATAGCGAACCTCGCCGTAATGCGCCTGCAGGTTCGTGAGCACCGTGACGACGCGTGACGCGCCGAGCGCGTCCGCCCACGCCAGCGGACCGACCGGGTAGGCCGTGCCGAGGCGCATCGCGGTGTCGATGTCAGAGGCGCTGGTGCTGGTCCAGGTCATCACGTCGGCACCTTCGTTGGCGAGGCAGCAGACGGTGCGCATCATCGCCAGGCCGGCCACGTCGGCGAGCGCGATCAGCGCGATGTTCGCGGCGTGCAGCACGCCGGCGAGCGCCACGAGCTGGGCTGTGGCGGCCGGGCTCGCGGTGGCGGCCAGCGTCGTCGTGGTCGAGAAGTCGCGCGCCAGGTCCAGCAGGATCAGCGCGCTGCCGGCGCTGCGCTCGGCGGCGGTGCGGCCATCGGTCAGCGCGATGCGGGTGTCGCCGATCGCGAGGGTTTCATCGGGCAGGCCGGCGTGCGTCGCGAGGCGGACGCCGGCGCCTTGCAGGCGCTGCACCAGCGGGCCGAGCAGGCCGGGATTCGCCGGCACTTCGAGCGTGGCGGCGGCGCCGGGCTCGACGGTCACGACCACCGGTGCGACCACCTCCTTGCCATGCGCATAGAAGCCGCGCCCGCTCTTGCGTCCGAAGCGGCCGCTGCGCACCAGCTCCTGCTGGATCAGGTTCGGCGCGTAGCGCGCGTCGAACGCGGTGGCCTGGAACACCGATTCGGTGACAGACAGGTTCACGTCCAGGCCGATCAAATCCATCAACTCGAACGGCCCCATCGCGAAGCCGCCGGCCTCGCGCATCAGCCGGTCGATCGCCGGCGCCGGTGCGATGCGTTCGGCGAGCAGCCGCAGCCCTTCCGCGTAGTACGGCCGGGCCACGCGGTTGACGATGAAGCCCGGCGCGTTCGGCGCATCGACCGAGGTCTTGCCCCAGGCCTTGGAGAGCGCATGCAGCGCGGGCGCGAGGGCCGGATCGGTCTCGACGCCGGGGATGATCTCGACCAGCTTCATGCGCGTGGCCGGGTTGAAGAAGTGCCAGCCGATCAGCCGCTGCGGATGCTTCAGGCCTTGTGCCACCGCGGTGATCGAGATCGACGAGGTGTTGGTGGCGAGCACCGCGTCGGTAGCGAGCACGGCTTCGAGTTGCTGGAACAGGCCCTGCTTCACGTCCAGCCGCTCGACGATCGCCTCGACGACCAGCCCGCAGCCGGCGAGCGCCTCGACGCTGCTCGCGACCGAGATGCGTGCGAGCACCGCGTCGCGCTCGGTCGCGTCCATCTTGCCGCGCTGGACGGCGCCATCGAGATCGGCGGCGATGCGTTTCAGGCCGTTGTCGGCCGCGCCGACCTGCGCATCGAACAGCCGCACCGCGTGGCCGGACTGCGCCGCGAGCTGCGCGATGCCGGCGCCCATGCTGCCGGCGCCGATGACGGCGATGAGGGTCGTGGTGTTCAACGAATAGGGCATGGGCACTCGGACTGGGGTTCGGGTTGATCTCGACTCAAAACAAATTCGACCGCCCGGTCGGTAGATAATACGGGCGAGTAGGCGCGCTTGCAAGCGCCAAGACCCGGGGATAACCCTGATGTCGACTCTCAGTCAGTTTCGAATCCCTCTCACTCAGTTCTGAACTCGAAACAGGGGACGGCGTTTGCTTGGCTTGATGGGCGGCGGCGCCAGTCGACGCGGACTCTTCTCAGGTAGCTGG
>JBDUAG010000499.1:0-3577 GCA_040004785.1 Burkholderiales bacterium
CCGACGTGTCGGGCCGCGGTGTCGGCATGGACGTGGTGAAGAAGAACATCACCGCTTTGGGCGGCACGGTCGAGATCGATTCGGCCGAAGGCTACGGCATGAGCGTCAAGGTGCGCCTGCCGCTGACGCTCGCGATCATGGACGGCATGTCGGTCGCCGTGGGCGACGAGGTCTACATCCTGCCGCTGTCGTCGGTGATCGAATCGTTCCAGGTGCAACCGGGCGTCATCAAGACGATCGGTGGCACCGGCCGCGTGATCGAGGTGCGCGACGAGTTCATGCCGGTGCTCGACCTCGAGCAGGTGTTCCAGGTGCCGCGCTTCAACTTCGAGAACGCCGGCGGCATCGTCGTCGTCGCCGAGGCCGAGGGCGGGCGCGTGGCGATGCTGGTGGACGAGTTGCTCGGCCAGCAGCAGGTCGTGGTCAAGAACCTCGAGGCCAACTACCGCCGCGTCAACGACATCTCGGGGGCCACGATCATGGGCGATGGACGTGTCGCGCTGATCCTGGACGTCGGCAGCCTGGTGCGGCGCTCGCGGCACTGACACCCAGCCAACCACCTCCCGCCGGGCGTCGTCGAGACAACACCCGGAAACCCCGACAGCAAGGATCCGTACATGAACCTCAACAACCTGCGGATCGCCACCCGCCTGAGCATCGGCTTCGGCGCGGTGCTCGCGCTGCTGCTCGTCATCGTGACGATCGCCTACAGCCGACTCGCCTCCACGAATGCAGGCCTGGCGACCTTGTTGAGCTACCAGGACCAGGCCGAACTGACGCTGGACTGGCATGGCAAGACCCAGCTCAACGTCAGCCGCGCGATCGCGGTCGCGAAAACCGCCGGGCAACCTGAAGTGCAGGCGTATTTCGATCCGCTGGTCAAGAAGACCTCCGCCGAGATCACCGAGATCCAGCAGAAGCTGGAGGCTGCGATCACCTCGCCGGAGGGCAAGGAGCTGATGAGCGTGGTCGCCAAGAAGCGCGCCGAATACATTGCTGCGCGCACCGGCGTTTTCGACGCGATCAAGCAGGTCGACCACCTCGCTGCGGAAGCCCTGCTCAAGGACAAGATGCTGCCGGCGTCGGAAGCCTACCTCGCGGCGATGGCCAAGGTGCAGGCGTTCCAGGACGAGCTCGCGCACAAGGATGCGACGGGCCTGGACAGCGACATCCGCAGCGCGAGCGTGGCCCTGCTGGTGCTGCTGGGTGCCAGCCTCGCCGTCGGCGCGACGATGGCATTCGTGATCACGCGCTCGGTCACGGTGCCGCTGCATGAAGCGGTGGACGCGGCCCGCGTGATCGCGGGCAGCGACCTGTCGCAGCCGGTCGACTCGCAGCGCAAGGACGAACTCGGCGACCTGCTGCGCGCGCTCGGCCAGATGCAGGGCGCGTTGCGCGGCCTGGTCGGCCAGGTGCGCAGCTCGACCGACAGCATCGGCACGGCCTCCGCGGAGATCGCCGTCGGCACGCAGGACCTGAGCCAGCGCACCGAGCAGACCGCCTCCAACCTGCAGCAGACCGCGTCGTCGATGGAGCAGATCACGGCGACCGTGAAACAGAGCGCCGACTCCGCGCACCAGGCGAACCAACTCGCTGCATCAGCCTCCGAAGTCGCCGTGCGCGGCGGCGTCGCGGTCTCGCAGGTCGTGGCCACGATGCAGGACATCAATGCCTCGTCCAAGAAGATCGCCGACATCATCGGCGTCATCGACGGCATCGCGTTCCAGACCAACATCCTGGCGCTGAATGCCGCGGTGGAAGCGGCTCGCGCCGGCGAACAAGGCCGCGGCTTCGCCGTCGTCGCCAGCGAAGTGCGCAGCCTCGCGCAGCGCAGCGCCGAAGCGGCGAAGGAGATCAAGGGCCTGATCGGCGCCAGCGTCGAGAAAGTCGAAGGCGGCTCACGGCTGGTGAACGACGCCGGCGCGACGATGACCGAGATCGTCAACTCGGTGAAACGCGTCTCCGACATCATCGGCGAGATCACCGCGGCGTCGGGGGAGCAGAGCCAGGGCATCGGCGAAATCAACAACGCCGTCAGCCAGCTCGACCAGATGACGCAGCAGAACGCGGCGCTGGTCGAACAGTCGACCGCCGCCGCGGAGAGCCTCAAGGAGCAGGCCGTGCGCCTCGCCGAGGTCGTCGGCACCTTCAGGTTGGAGCGCTGAATCCGGCCCGGGGCTCAACTCCAGACACCAAACACCGATAGCCACGCATCCACAACATCAGGAAGAACACCATGCGCCACTCCAGTCTTCTCGCCAGCCTCGTCGTCACGCTGGCCGCCATCCCCGCCTTCGCCGCCGAAGGCGGTGCCACCACCACGGAAGCCGTCGCGATGGTCAAGAAGGGCGTGACCTTCATCAAGGCCAGCGGCAAGGACAAGGGCTACGCCGCGATCAGCGCCAAGGGCGGCCAGTTCTCCGACCGCGACCTGTACCTGGTTGTCTACGGCATGGACGGCACGGTGCGCGCCCACGGCGCGAACGAGAAGATGATCGGCAAGAACCTGATCGAGCTGAAAGACGTGGACGGCAAGGCCTTCGTCAAGGAGCGCGTCGAACTGGCCGCCTCGAAGGGCACGTTCTGGCAGGACTACAAGTTCACCAACCCGGAGAACAAGAAGATCGAGCCGAAGAGCATGTATTGCGAAAAGCTCGACGACGCCGTGGTCTGCGGCGGCATCTACAAGTAAGCAGCCACCATGAAACTCGGAACGCGACTGATGGTGGCACCCGCCGTGACGGGCGCGATGCTGCTGCTCGCGCTCGGCACCTCGATCGGGGTGCTCGGCTGGTACCAGGACAAGAGCGAGTTCGCTCACCAGCAGGTGCTGGCTGCGCTGACGAAGGTCACCGCCGTGCAGACGCAGCTGGGCGACGTGCACACCCGCCTGTACCGCACGATCACGATCGTCGGTTCGCTCGACGACAAGGCCGTGAAGGCCGAGCGCGAGCAACAGGGCAGCAAGCTCGCCGCGGTCGCGAGCGAGGCCACGAAGGCGGCCGATGCCGCCGCCGACGACGCGATCCAGAAAGACCTGCGCAGCTTCGTCGGCCAGGTCTCCAAGTACCAGAAGTCGGCCGACAGCGCGATCGACATGTCGACCGTCGACCCCAACACCGGCGTGGCCGCGCTGCAATCGGCCGACGCCGATTTCAAGACGCTGGCCGCGACGCTCGCCAGCGTTCTCGACCGCGTCGGCAAGCGCGCGACCGAAACGACGCTGCAGCTCGAATCGATGGCCCGTCTGGCCAGCTGGGCACTGGCGGCGGCGGGCCTGCTGGCCGTTCTGGGCGCCCTCGCCTTCTCGTGGTTGACGCAGCGCCGCGTCGTCAGCTCCATTCACCAGGCCGCCCAGGCTGCCGCACTGGTGGCTCAAGGCCGGCTCGACGTGCAGGCGCACAGCGACGACAAGGACGAGGTCGGCGACCTGGTCCGGGCACTCGGCACCATGGTGGGGCAGTTGCGTGCGTCGATGCAGACGGTGCAGGCCGCGACCCAGTCGATCGGCACGGCGTCCGCCGAGATCGCCACCGGCAACCAGGACCTGAGCCAGCGCACCGAGCAAACAGCCAGC
>JBDUAG010000500.1:0-3576 GCA_040004785.1 Burkholderiales bacterium
CCTACACCGAGTTCGTCAAGATCTACGGCGCCAAGGGCCTGGCCTGGATCAAGGTCAACGACGTGGCCAAGGGCCGCGAGGGCCTGCAGTCGCCGGTCGTGAAGAACCTGCACGACGCGGCGCTGGCCGAGATCCTCGAGCGCACGGCGGCAAAGGACGGCGACCTGCTGTTCTTCGGTGCCGACAAGGCCAAGGTCGTGAACGACGCGATCGGTGCGTTGCGCGTCAAGGTCGGCCACAGCGAGTTCGGCAAGGCGCGCAAGCTCGCGCAGGGCGTGTGGGAGCCGCTGTGGGTGGTCGACTTCCCGATGTTCGAGTACGACGAGGGCGGCCAGCGCTGGAGCGCCGTGCACCACCCGTTCACTTCACCGAAGGACGGCCACGAAGACCTGCTCGAAACCGATCCGGGTGCGGCCGTCTCCAAGGCCTACGATGTGGTGCTCAACGGCATCGAGCTCGGCGGCGGCTCGGTGCGTATTCACCGCGAAGAAGTGCAGAGCAAGGTCTTCCGCGCGCTCAAGATCGATGCCGAGGAAGCGCAGCTGAAGTTCGGCTTCCTGCTCGATGCACTGCAGTACGGCGCGCCACCGCACGGTGGCATCGCGATCGGTCTCGACCGTTTCGTGATGCTGATGACCGGCGCTGAATCGCTGCGCGACGTCATCGCGTTCCCGAAGACCCAGCGCGCGCAGGATCTGCTGACGAACGCCCCGAGCGCGGTCGACGAGAAGCAGCTGCGCGAGCTGCATATCCGGCTGCGCAACACGCAGATGGCGGTGGGGTGATTGGCTAGAATAGCTACTACTTCCCTCGCTGGAGCCGCCATGAATGTCACTGCCACGGACGCCAAGAACCGACTCGGGCAGGTGCTCGAACGCGCTCAGACCCAACCGGTGTTCATTGAAAAGGCCGGCAGGCGCCACAGCGTGGTGATGTCGGTCGCGCATTACGACTCCCTTCTTGCCGCCAGCGGCGCGGAGCCGCGTATCAAGTCCTCGAAAGAGTTCTACGAGCGCTACAAGGATTGGGTCGACGAGCAAAACCGGCATTTTGAAGAGCACGGCCTCTGGAACGACGAACTGCGAACCTGGTGATGCCGCAGTACGACATCTACGTCAATCCGAACCCCCGCTCCCGCGAGTCGGTGCCATTCGTCGTCGATATTCAGAGCGAGCTCATCGACGTGCTGCGCACGCGACTCACGATGCCGCTGTCGAAGGTCGGCGTTGATATCCCCGGCTTGCCGAAAAGACTACTTCCGCAATTCATGGTCGAAGGGCAAAGACTCGCGCTTCATGCCCATGCTGCTGCGGGCATCGACGCGCGGCTGTTGCGTGATGCGGTGGGCTCGCTGGCCGATCGCGCGGGTGAAATTCGCGATGCGCTTGACGCGGTGGTGAGCGGCATTTGACTGATACGGCCGCGTCGCGCTCCGTCAAGATCCCCGAGTCGGTCCTGGTCGTGATCCACACCGCCGACCGCCAGGTGCTGCTGATCGAGCGTGCGGACCACCCCGGGTTCTGGCAGAGCGTCACCGGCTCGAAGGACGCGGCCGACGAGCCGCTCACCACCACGGTCATCCGAGAGGTCACGGAAGAGACCGGCATCGTCATCGGCTCGCCCGCGGTGCCGCTCGCCAACCTGCGCGACTGGCGCTTGAGCAACGTCTACGAAATCTACCCGGTCTGGCGCCATCGCTACGCGCCCGGTGTGACGCAGAACACCGAGCATGTGTTCGGCTTGTGCGTGCCGCGCGAGGTGGCCATCACGCTGTCGCCGCGCGAGCACCTGCAATACGAATGGCTCGATTGGCAGGCCGCGGCCGACAAGTGCTTCTCGCCGTCGAATGCCGAAGCCGTGTTGCAACTCCCCCGCTTTCTCTGATGCGGATCGCCTGACATGCGCACCACCCACTCCACCACGTTCAACAGCGACGTGCTGCGCGTGGCGACCTACAACATCCACAAGGGCGTGCGCGGCGTCGGCCCGCGCAAGCGGCTCGAGATCCACAACCTCGCGTTGGGCATCGAGGCGCTCGACACCGACCTCGTGTTCCTGCAGGAAGTGCGGGCGATGAATCGCGCCGAGGCGCGCAAGTTCCCCGACACGCTGCTCGGCTGGCCGCGCATGCCGCAGGCCGACTACCTCGCCCCCGAGGGCTACGAGGTGGCCTACCGCACCAATGCGACGACGATGCACGGCGAGCACGGCAATGCGCTGCTGTCCCGTTGGCCGCTGGGCGACGTCGGCCACCACGATGTGTCGGACCACCGCTTCGAGCAGCGCGGCCTGCTGCATGTGCCGGTGCAATGGAACGGCACGCTGGTGCACGCGATCGTGGCCCACTTCGGACTGATTCATGCGAGCCGGGTTCGACAGGTCGAGCGGCTGGCGCGCTTCATCGAGGCGGAGGTGCCCGTTGACGAACTGCTGATCGTGGCCGGCGACTTCAACGACTGGAGCGCCAAGCTCGACGCGCCGATGCGCATGCTCGGCCTGCACCGCGCCGGCCTCGCGGGCGACCCGCCGGCGCGCTTCAACACCTTCCCGTCACGGCTGCCGGTGTTCTCGATGGACCGCATCTACCTGCGCGGCCTGCAGTGCCTCTCGACCAGCGTGCCGCGCGGTGCGGCGTGGGCGCGCATGTCCGATCACCTGCCGCTGGTGGCCGAGCTCACGCTCGCCTGAGCATGGCGAACCGTGCGCTGCGGCCCGGTCATTCGCTGAGCCTGCTCAAGGGTGGGGAGATCTTCTTCCCGGCGCTCGTCAAGGCGATCACCGCAGCCCGCGCCGAGGTCTTGCTCGAAACCTACATCTTCGACTTCACACGCTCGGTCGAGACGGTCGCGCAGGCGCTGGCCGCGGCCGCGCAGCGCGGAGTGACGGTGCGTGTGGTCGTCGATGGCGTGGGCACCGACGTGGGCGTGCCGGCCGAGTGGCAGCAGCGCTGGCAGGCCGCCGGTGTGCAGTGGCGCGTCTTCAACCCGGCGCAGGGCTGGCGGCTGCTGCTGCCCAAGCGCTGGCGCCGCCTGCACCGCAAACTCTGCGTCATCGACGGCGAGATCGGGTTCTGCGGCGGCATCAACCTGCTCGACGACTTCTTCGACCCGAACCACGGCGAGCTCGATCAGCCGCGCTTCGACTTCTCGGTGCGCGTCTGCGGCCCGCTGGTCGACGACGTGCACGACACGATGACGCGGCTGTGGGCGCGGCTGCAGATCACGCGCGAATCGCGTCAGCACGACGTGTCGGGCGCGCTGAAGGCGGTGCGCGCGGCCGCCCGTGCCGGTACCGACATGCGCGACGAAGGCATGAAGGGCGGACTCGGTCGTACCGCGGCGTCAGGCGAAGGCACGCTCGCGGCACTGGTGCTGCGCGACAACGTGCGCTTCCGGCGCAGCATCGAAGGCAACTACCGCCTCGCGATCGCGCTCGCGAAGAGCGAGATCATCATCGCCAACGCCTACTTCATCCCTGGCGTGCAGCTGCAGCGCGCGTTGCTGCGCGCGGCGCGGCGCGGCGTGCGCATCACGCTGCTGCTGCAGGGCAAGTACGAGTACTTCATGCAGTACCACG
>JBDUAG010000002.1:0-36876 GCA_040004785.1 Burkholderiales bacterium
ACAGCGACATGCACGGCTCGGCCGAGTACCGCGCCGCGATGATCAGCGTGATGGCTTCTCGCGCCGTGGCAGCGGCGCTGGCACGATGACCGTCGCTGAATGACGAAGCCGCTGGTCCTGCCCGACTCGGTCGATGCGGTCATCGCACTGCTTGCGACCGAGAACTACGTCTGCGATCGGCGGCTCGCCACCGCGCTGTTCCTGAGCCTCAAGCTCGCGCGCCCGCTGTTCCTCGAAGGCGAGCCCGGCGTCGGCAAGACCGAGCTCGCGAAGACGCTGGCCGCGGCGTTGAACACGGCGCTGTTGCGCGTTCAGTGCTACGAGGGGCTGGACATCGCGCAGACCGCCTACGAATGGAACGTCGCGCGGCAGATGATCGAGATCCGGCTCGCCGAGGCTGCTCACTCGATCCATGACGACGGCGACCGCGAGCGCCTGACGCACAGCCTTTACTCGCGCAGCATGCTGATCGAGCGCCCGCTGCTGCAGGCGCTCACGCAAGCGCAATCGCCGGTGCTGCTGATCGACGAACTCGACCGCGCCGACGAGCCCTTCGACGCCTTCCTGCTCGAGGTGCTGGCCGAGAACCAGCTGACGATTCCCGAGTTCGGCACGATCAAGGCCGAGGCGCCGCCGATCACGATCATCACCAGCAACCGCACGCGCGAGATCCACGACGCGCTGAAGCGGCGCTGCCTCTACCACTGGGTCGATTTCCCGAGCGTCGAGCGCGAGCTCGAGATCGTGCGCCTGAAGGCACCGGGCGCGGCCGACCGACTCTACGTGCAGGTCGTCGAGTTCGTGCAGCGCATGCGCAAGCTCGATCTGTTCAAGGCGCCCGGCGTGGCCGAGACCATCGACTGGACGAACGCGCTGGTGGCGCTGAACACGATCCGGCTCGACCCCGAGTCGGTTCAGAACACGCTGGGCGTGCTGCTGAAGTACCAGGACGACATCGTCAAGCTGCAGAACGGTGACACTGCGAAGCTGCTCGACGAGCTGAAGGCCCGTTCGCTGATCGACTGACGTGATCTCCGAGAACATCGTTCACTTCGCGCGTGTGCTGCGCGGCGCCGGCATGCCCATCGGGCCCGATCGCGTGCTCGCGGCGATGACGGCGGTCGAGCACGTCGGCCTGTTCCGGCGCGAGGACGTGCACGCCGCGCTCAGCGCGGTGATGCTCGACCGCCACGAGCAGCAGACGATCTTCGATGCCGCATTCGACGCCTTCTGGCGCGACCCGAAGCTGCTCGAGCAGCTGATGTACCTGCTGTTGCCGAAGATCAGCGGCCGCGGCGACAAGGCGGTGCCGCCGCGCGCGAACCGTCTGGCCGAAGCGCTCGCCGCGCCGCGCCCGCCGGCGCCGCCGAACCCGGCCAACAACACCGCGGACGAAGAGCTCAGCTTCGACACCAGCTTCACGTTCTCGGAGCGCGAGCGGCTGCAGCAGGCCGACTTCGAGAGCATGACGACGGCTGAATTCGAGCTCGCGAAGAAGCTCGCCGAACAGTTGCCGCTGCCGATAGCGCCGGTGCGCCGACGCCGCCATGAAGCTGCGCGCAATCGACAGCAGGGCGGCCGGCTCGATCTGCGCGCGACGATGCAACACATGGCGCGCAACCCGCACACGCTCACCCCCGCGTTCACGCGCGAGCGCCGCGAGCTGCCGACGCTGGTCGTGCTGCTCGACATCTCGGGCTCGATGGAGCGCTACGCGCGGCTGCTGCTGCACTACGTGCACGGCCTGACGCGCCGCTACCTGAAGGTCCACACGCTGGTCTTCGGCACCCGCCTGACCAACATCACGCGCAGTCTGCGCCACCGCGACCCGGATGTGGCGCTGCTGCACGCCGACCGGCAGGTGCTCGACTGGAAAGGCGGCACGCGCATCGCGTCCTGCCTCGAAGAGTTCAACCGCGACTGGGCGCGCCGCCTGCTCGGCTCGAACGCCGCGCTGCTGTTGATGACCGACGGGCTCGACCGTGACGACCAGGGCGATCTGGCGCACGCAGCGGCACAATTGCGTCGTCTGGCGCATCAGATCGTGTGGCTCAATCCCCTGTTGCGCTTCGATGGTTTCGAGCCGCGCGCAGCGGGCGTGCGGGCGTTGTTGCCCAATGTCGATCGGTTCCTGCCGGTGCACAACCTCGCGAGCCTGGCCGATCTCGGGCGCGCGCTGCGCGCACCTTCCGTGAACCCCGCTTCACTGCTGAATCACTCTTGAACTGAAAATTGCCATGGAACTGCAAGGCGAAAGACTCATCCCCGCGTCGGTCGACAAGACCTGGGCCTCTTTGAACGACCCCGAGGTGCTGAAGGCCTGCATCGCCGGCTGCGAGTCGCTGGAGCGCACCGGCGACGACACGATGACCGCCGTGGTCGCGCTGAAGGTCGGCCCGGTCAGCGCGCGCTTCAAGGGCAACCTCGCGATGACCAACGTCGTCGCGCCGACCGGCTATACGATCAACTTCGACGGGCAGGGCGGTGTCGCCGGGTTCGGCAAGGGCTCGGCCGACGTGGCGCTCACGCCGCAGGGCGAGCAGACGCTGCTGAAGTACACGGCGCGCGCGACCGTCGGCGGCAAGATGGCGCAGATCGGCTCGCGCCTGATCGATGCGACGGCCGGCAAGATCACCGAGGACTTTTTCAAGGCCTTCGAGGCCCACCTGCAGGCGAGCGCGCCAGCGGTGGCGGGCGCGACCGCTGCGCCGGTCGTCGTGGCCGAACCCGATGGCGGCATCGCCAAGCTCTGGTGGCTGATCGGGGCGCTGGTCGTGCTCGCCGTCGCTTACTTCGTGATTCGTCGCTGAGGAGTTCACGCATGGACAGTCTCGACCTCCAGGTTCTGAGTCAGGCGCGCGATTGGTTCACGCAGGGCCACAAGGTGTGGCTCGTCACGGTGATCGAGACCTGGGGTTCGGCACCACGCCCGCCCGGCGCGCTGCTGTGCCTGCGCGGCGACGGGCTCGTCGCCGGCTCGGTCTCGGGCGGCTGCGTCGAAGATGATCTGATCGACCGGCTGCGCCACGGCGAGCGCGTCGCCACGCCGTCGCTGATCGCATATGGCGTGACCAAGGAAGAGGCCGCTCGCTTCGGGCTGCCGTGCGGAGGCAACCTGCGGCTGGTGCAGGAGCCGCTGCAGAGCGTCGCGTGGATCGACGAAGTGCTCGCGCGCACCGCGCGCCACGAGCTCGTCGCGCGCACGATGAGTCTGGCGACTGGCGCAGTCGTCATCGAGGCCGCGTCGCGCGGCGACGTGTTTTCGTTCGACGGGACGCAGTTGCGCGCGCTCTTCGGCCCGCGTTGGCGCCTGCTGATCATCGGCGCCGGCCAGCTTTCGCGTGCCGTGGCGCAGATGGCGCTGGCGCTCGACTTCGAGGTCATCTGCTGCGACCCGCGCGACGAGTACAACCTCACCTGGGACATCCCCGGCACGACCTTCAGCAAGGCGATGCCCGACGACCTCGTGATCGAGCTGCAGCTCGATCCGCACAGCGCGGTCGTCGCCGTCACGCACGACCCGAAGCTCGACGACCTGGTGCTGCTCGAAGCGCTCAAGTCGCCGGCTTTCTACATCGGCGCGCTCGGCTCGCGCAACAACACCGCGGCGCGGCGCGAACGGCTCGCGCTGTTCGATCTGTCGCCGGCCGAGATCGATCGGCTGCACGGCCCGATCGGGCTGGACATCGGCAGCAAGACGCCGGCCGAGATCGCCGTGGCGATCGTCGCCGAGATCGTCGCGGTGAAGAACGGCGTGGTGCTGACGCAGAAGAAGGAAGGCTCGTCGGTGCCGGCTGTGCGCCCGGCCACGTCCGCGCCCTGAGTCTGAGAGCCATCAACCGGCGGCGATCATCGTGACAGCAGCGACTGCAACGATGAGCCAGAAGCGAACGTCCATGCCCGCCTGTCGGGAGTTGATCGCGCACAACAGTGCCGCGGCTGCCGCCACCCCGGCCAGGTAAATGAAGAGCGTTGGCAGGTGGGTCGCCATGGACGTGTGGTCGGGGTGGGCGCAAACGCGTGATGTGACCCGCGACGGTCGACCCGACGTGTCAGTTCACGGCGTCGCTGCAGCGACGGTCGTCGTGCCCGAGCGGCAGGTACCGCTGCCCAGGCAGGCCGCGCTCTTCTCCCAGTCATGGCCCAGCACGACACGGACATCGCTGCGCAAGTCGCGCGTCGGACTGGCGTCGGTCGCCGCCGCCGCCGGCATCGATCGCGCCACCCGAAGCGCGGCCTGCTCCTGTCCGTCGCGATACTGAACCACGGTTTGTTGTTGTCGGTACGGTTGTCGATTCGACAACCGCTGCGTCGCGATACCTTGCGTCGCCAGCCAGCGCCGGACGCTCGCGGCCATGCCGGTGACGCCGTTGCCGTTGCTGACTTCGAGGCGCAGCGGGGTGAGGCGTGCAGGCGCGACGTCTGTCGATGCGGCCGGCGCGGGGCGCGGCTCGGGCGCGGCGATCGAGGGTTCGGGTGCGAAGCCAATGCTGAACGCCGGGCTGCTTGTCGTGGCCACAAGGCGGGTATCGACCTCGGCCACCTTCGCCACCGTCGGGGTTGCTGTCGCGGTCGGTGTCGGTGTAGCCGCAACGACCGGATCATGACGACCGCTGACTCTCGCCATCGCTTCGCGCAGGTTGCTCTGCGCTTTGGCATTGCTGGCGTCCTGCTCGACCGCCGCCTTCAGCGCGTTCACCGCGTCCTCGGGCTTGTTGGCCAGCAGCAGCACGTAGCCCAGGTTGTTCAGCAAGCGCGGACGGTCTGGTGCCAGCGCCACCGCCTGCCGCAGCGTGATCTCGGCCTCGGCCACATGCCCGCCCTGCGCCAGGGCGACGCCGAGCGCGTCGTAGGCCTCGATGTTGTTGACGTCGGCCTTGATTGCCTTCCGATATGCATCCGCGGCCTTGTCCCACTCGCGTGAGCCCTCGAAGTACTGGCCGAGCGAGACATACGCCTGACTGGATTGCGTCGAGTGCGACACGCTGAACACCGGTGCGACTTTCCATCGACTGGAGATCGATGAGTCGATGGACGCGCACCCGGCGATCGCGATCAACACGGCGCCGGTGACCGCGCCGTGCACGAGCCACTGGTTTCGGCCCTTCGCCGCCGGTCGCAGCGCTTGCCGCGCGTGGGTCGCTGTTGGTGCGCGTGTCGCGCACACGCGCGTCGAGGGTTGTGGAGGTGTCGGGCCGATCCGGCATTGGAAGCGCATGGCCAATCCTTTCAGGAGCTAGTGGTTGCCACCCATCGTCGGCAACAGGACGCGATAGATCTGGATCATGGCCGGTCCCATCAACACGACCATCAGCGATGGGAAGATGCAGAAGATCAGCGGGAACAGCAGCTTTAGCGCGATCTTCGCGGCGGCCTCGTCGGCGCGCTGGCGGCGCCGCGTGCGCAGCATCTCGGCGTGGATGCGCAGCGATGCGGCGATGCTCGTGCCGAAGCGCTCGGCCTGGCTGATCATCGTGACGAAGCCGTCGACCTCCTCGACGCCGGTGCGGATCGCCAGGTCGCGCAGCGCCCGCTCGCGGTCGGCGCCGGCGCGAAGCTCCAGGTTGACCAGCCGCATCTCATCGGCCAGCGCCGGGCTCTTGAACTGCAGGTCGTCGGCGACCCGCATCATTGCGGCCTCGGTGCCCAGACCCGCTTCAACGCAGACCGTCATCAGGTCGAGCGCATCGGGGAAGGATTCGAAGATCTCGCGCTGGCGCGCCGTCACGAGATGCGACAGCACCATGTTCGGCCCGTAATAGCCCACGGCCGCCAGCAGCAGCATCATCAGCAGCAGCGAATTGCCCTTCAGCGGCGAGCCGGACAGTGTCAGCGCCACGAACCCGAACATCGGCAGGCCGAGCGTCAGCAAGGTCTTGACGCCGAAGAAGGCCGCGGCCGCCGTCGCGCCGCGGATGCCGGCATGCACGAAGCGCAGGCGGATGGTGGACTTCTCGAAGCCCTCCTCGGGCATCGAGAGTTTGCTGATCGGGCGCGTGGCTTCGGCGACCCAGGCCAACAGGCGGTTCTTCACCGGGGGCTGATGCCCGACGTCGACGTTGAGGCTCATCAGGCGTCGGCGTGCGACGTTCGGCCGCATCATCGCGGCGACGCCCAGGCAGCCGGCGACCACGACCACGAAAACGAGTGCGAGGAAGACAATCTGGATCGGGTTCATCGCGTCTCCCTTACACCCGGATGCGGATGATGCTGCGCATCCACAGGATGCCAACCAGCATCATGAACAGCGCCACGCCGACCATGCGGAGACCCATCGGGTCGCTCCATAGCACCGACATGAATTCTGGATTCACCAGGTTCACCACGAGGGCGACGCAGAACGGCAGGCCCGTGAGGATGTAGGCCGACAACTTGCCTTCGGCCGACAGTGTGCGCACTTCGCCGAGCAATTTCAGGCGCTGACGGACGATGTTGGCGATGCTGTCGAGCAGCTCTGCGAGGTTGCCACCCGACTCGCGCTGGATCATCACTGCGACCACGAAGTAACTGACATCGGGCACCGGAACACGTTCGGCCAGGTGCATCAGCGCCTCGCCCGTCGGCACGCCGTAGTTCATCTCATCGAACAGGATGCGAAAGTCCCGGCCCAGCGGTTCGGGCATTTCCTCGGCCACCATCTTGACCGCCGACGGGAACGCATGGCCGGCTCGCATCGAGCGACCCATCAGGTCCAGCGCCTCGGGGAACTGGCGCTCGATGCGCTCGATTCGCGCATTCCGCCGACTCGACATGCGCCACCAGGGCAGGATGGCCAGGCCGAGCCCGAGCACCGCGCCGAAGATCGGCGGCTTGCCAAACACGCCGGGCAGGAACAGGCCGAACGCGCCGAGCGCGATCGACATCACGATCAGCTCCGCCGGTGAGACCGTGGACGCCGACGCACTGACGAATCGCTGCATGCGCTGGCCGAAGCCAAAGCGGGCCAGCCAGGCATTGAGGCGCGGCATGCGCGACTCCTCGTTGGCGCGTTCGATGCTCGCCGTGGTCAGCGCCGTATCGCCCGCAAGGGCTTGCAGCCGCGCCGCGATGCGCTTGGCCTCGGGGCTGCTGCCCGAGGACCAGAGGTTGTAGATGCCCTCCAGCGAGAGCACCACCGCCAGGAAAGCCACCACCGCGAAGAGCACGAACGAAAGGTCCATGGGTGCTCCTCAGACGGCCTGGCGCTGCGGCGCGAACAGGCTTTGTGGCAGCTCCACTCCGCGCGTGGTGAGGCGGTCCCAGCAGCGCGGCCGGACGCCGGTTGCGGTGAAGTAGCCCTCGACCGCACCGGTCGGCCCGACGCCGGTCTGCTTGAAAACGAAGATCTCCTGCAGCGTGACGGTCTCGCCCTCCATGCCCGTGATCTCCTGAATGCTGGTCAGCTTGCGCGTGCCGTCGCTGAGGCGGTTGGCCTGGATGATCACGCCGATGGCCGACGCCACCTGGGCGCGTGCCGCCCTCGCGGGCAGGTCGACACCGGCCATCGCGATCATGCTTTCGAGGCGCGCCAGCGCATCGCGTGCGGTGTTGGCGTGCACCGTTGTCATCGAGCCTTCGTGTCCGGTGTTCATCGCCTGCAGCATGTCGAGCGCTTCGGCGCCGCGCGTCTCTCCGAGGATGATGCGGTCGGGTCGCATGCGCAGCGCATTGCGCAGCAGCGCACGCTGCGGCACCTCGCCGCGGCCCTCGATGTTCGGCGGTCGTGTCTCGAGCCGCACCACGTGGGGCTGCTGCAATTGCAACTCGGCCGCGTCCTCGATCGTGACGATCCGCTCCGTCGGCGAGATGTAGCTGCTCAGGATGTTGAGCAGCGTGGTCTTGCCCGAGCCGGTGCCGCCCGAGATCAGGATGTTGATGCGCGCTGCCGACAGGGCACCGATGAACTGCGCCATCTCCGGCGACATCGACTTGAACTCGATCAGGTTCGAGACCTTCAGCGGCACCGTCGAGAAACGCCGTATCGACAGGATCGGCCCGTCGATCGCCAGCGGCGGAATGATCGCGTTGACGCGCGAGCCGTCGGGCAGGCGCGCATCGACCATCGGGCTCGATTCGTCGATGCGGCGGCCCACCCGCGAGACGATCTTGTCGATGATCTTCATCAGATGATCGTCGTTAGTGAACGTGATGTCGGTGAGCTCGAGCCGCCCGCGGCGCTCGACATAGACCTGCTCGTAGGTGTTGACGAGGATGTCGGAGACGGTCGGGTCCGCGAGCAGGGTCTCGAGCGGCCCGAAGCCCAGCATCTCGTACTGGATGTCGCGCACGAGATTGCGGCGCTCGCCGGCGTTGAGAACCAGGTTCTCCTCGAGTAGCAGGCGCTCGACCATCTGGCGCAGCTCTTCCTTCAGCGCGTCGGCCGAGAGGCTTTCCATGGCCTCCAGGTCGAGCCGGCCGAGCAGCACCTGGTGGATTCGGGCCTTGGTGTCCTGGTAGGCGCGCGTCGGCGTCACGACCACGTCGAGCATCGCGTCGGGCGTCGTCGCGGCAAACCCTTGGGGCGCGGCCCCCAGTCTTTCGCGCAAGCTCATGACCATCCTCTCATTGCGGCGCACCGCGGAACAGACCCGACAACCAGCCGCTGCGCGCCTTGCCAGCCGTGGGCGGTGCGATGCTTTCAGCCAACTCGCGAAGGCTCCGCGCGATCGTGCTGTTCGGCGCGATGCGCTCGACCGGAACGCCCTGGTTCACCGCCGCCGCCACCGCCTCATAGTGGTTCGGCAAGGGGATGACCTGATCGATCTCGAGTGTCTTCTTCAGATCTTCCACCGAGAACTGGTTGTCCTTCTGGTGGCGATTGACGATCCAGTGGATCTTCTTTGCTGGGTAGTCCAGCGAGCGAAACACGTTGCGCAGGCGTTTGCCGTCGCGGATGAACGGCAGGGTCAATTGCAGCACCGCGTAGACCCGATCGGCGAGGTCGAGCGCCTGCAAGGTGACCGAGGTCAGCGAGCGCCCGGCGTCGATGACCACGAAGTCGAACATCTCGCGCGCGAGCTCGACGATCTGGCGCACATGCTGCGGCGTCACGTCGGCCGCGTGGGCCGGGTCGTCCGGCGCGGCGAGCACCCACAGGCCGGGCGCCACCTCGGCCATCGAGGCGCGCAGGAGGTCGGCGTCGAGCCGGTCGATGTTGCGCGCCACGTCGGCCACGGTGCTGACCGGCGTCTCGCTGCTGACGAACAGCGCGGCATCACCGAACTGGAGGTTCATGTCGATCAGCGCCACCCGGCGCCGCCCGCCCGCGGCCAGCAGGTGCGCCAGGTTGGCCGCGACGAAGGTGGCGCCGCTGCCGCCCTTGCACGACACCAGCGCGAGCACCTCGCCGTGCGCCGGTGCCGGCTCGACCGCGGAAGGTGCGCGCTTGCGCAGCTGGCGGCGCAACGCCGCGAGCACATCCGCGGGCGTGGCCGGCGCGGGCAGCAACTCGCGCACGCCGGCACGCATCGCCCGCAGCAGGTACTCGGGGCGCAACTCGTTGCCGACGAGCACGTAGTCGATCTCGGGGTGCGCGTTGGCCAGGGCCTCGAGCGCGAGAAAGTCCTGCGGCGTCGTCGTCTCGACGAGCACCAGATCGGGCCGACTGCCGTTGACGAGCACGTTGACATCGCGCAGTGCGCTCACGATCGCGGCGACCTCGACCCCGCGCTCGACGCGCAGGGCCTCGCTCCACGCCGTGGCGTTGTGCTGGTCGGGGGTGATGAGCTTGATCTTCACTGGCAAACTTCGTTGGCGGTGCTGCTCATGAATTCCTTGCGCAAGGTCGTGCCGAAAGGCGGCAGCGTCAATGTCATCGGCACGAAGGGAATGATCGGCGTGAAGGTGTAGCCGGTCAGCGAGACCTTCACCGCCTTGCAGTTGGCTGCGGTGCAGGTGTTGTTCGCAGCCGGGGGGTTCAGGTAGGTGACGACGATGTTGGCGTTCGTCAGCGTCGGCAGGCGCGTGATCATCCGCGTCTTGATGTTTGCCTCGTTCACGTCGCACACCACCGCCAGGCGCGCGCCATAGCGCGTGGCCTCGACCGCGGCGTTCCAGGTCCACAGCAGCCGGCCCATTTCCATCACGCCGAGCAGCAAGGTGCAGAGCAGGCCCGAGACGATCGCGAACTCGACCGCCGCGACACCGCGCTGCGCCGATCGCCGTGGCGACGTGTTCACAGTTGAGCCCTCATGGTCGTGGAGATGTTGTTGAAGGTCATGTTCGGGATCACGAACTGGACCAGCGAGTTGTAGGCATAGCCCTGGACGCCCACGGTGACGAGATTGACCTGCCCCAGGCCTGTCGTCTGGTTCGCATGCGTGCCCGGGCAGAGGGTCGCATCGCAGATCCTGACCATGCCGATCGTCAGCCCCGGCGCCACCACCGTGCCGGTGCAGTCGTCGGTGCCGTAGACCGCGAGGCAGCGCGCCTCGTCCGCGATCACGGTGTCGCCCGCGCCATGCTGTGACAGGTGGCGCGCCGCATCGCGCACCGTCTTGTCGAGCGTGTTGTAGCTGTAGATCGCGCGACCGAGCTCGGTCGTGCCGAAGATCATCATCACGAGCGGCGTGAGCAGCAGCCCCATCTCGACGGCGGCGACGCCGCGCTGGCGGGAGCGAGAGTTCGAGCGTGTCGGGGCGGTCATGGTGGACTCGTTCTCACTGCACCAGCGAAGGCACCATCGGGCCTTCGGACAGCGCATCGCCGGTCACGCCCGACGACGCGCAGGGGCTGCCCGCCATGTTCGACAAGCCCTCGAATTCGAACTTCGAGATCACCGCGCTGCCGATCTTGTCGTAGGGGTCGAGCATGAGCATGCAGGCGTAGCCGCGGATCGGCGCATGTTGACCGCCGGTGAAGCCGGTGCAGTCCACCACCGGCACGATCACCAGGCGTCGATCGGCGCCCAGGGTTTCGTGCTGGGTGCCGATCCCGCCGGCCGTGTTCGTATAGCCGCCGTTCGGCGCATAGGCGGCCTGGGTGCCCATGAAGCCGGCACGAGCCTCCTTGAAGTTGAACTGGCCGCTGCCCACCGAACCGTCGTAGGCGTGATTCCCGCTCGTCCAGGTGTCGATGCGGTAGGACCGTCCGGTGAAATCCATCGGCGCGTTCGTCGCGTTGTTGGTGCCTTTGTACAAGCCGAACCGGCTGTTGTAGGCCGCTTCCATCGAGCTCACATTGCCGTTCTCGCCGACGCAGCCTGGCTCCGTCGTGTTGCCGGTGTGGGTGCAACTGCCGGTGATCGGCGCAGGCAGGCTGCATTGACCGGAGCCCTTCACCATGCAGGCCAGCTCCTGGCCGCCGCCGCCCGGGCAACCGGGTGTCGGCGCGCCGGGGTCGAAGTCGATCCAGCGGAAGTTGCCGGTGTAGGTCGAGTTGTTGCCGCCACCGGTCTCGGTGAAGTCGAGGCCGTACCAGTTGCCCACGGTGTAGCCGAAGTTGTTGCCCGGCGTGCCGCCCGCCTGCACGCACACCGCCATCGGCATCGCGCAATTGCTCTGCGACGGTGCGAGCGTCGCCGTGGCGATCGAACTGACCGACTGCGGGCCGAAGCCGAGCACCTGCATGAAGTAGGGCGCGATGCCGCTGCCGTTCGCGGCGCTGCGCGCGATCGTGCAACGCACGTACTTCGCGTTCGCCGGTGCCGTGGCGGCAGAGACCCAGGGGCTGCCGGCGCTGAGGGCGGTGCCGAAGCGAACCGCAATGTCGCCGTTGGCGATGGCCGCGGCCTGGAAGTTGAACTTGTTCAGTTGCGCGACGGTCTGGCCCGCGGCCTCGGCGCGGTTGAACGCGGCGGCGGCGATGGTCGGCGCCCCGGTGAGCTCGTAGCTCGCGGCGAGTGCGCAGGCATCGGCCCCGTTCTGCAACTCGGTCTTGGTGAGGTAGAGGTGTCCGCCGTCGATGGCCAAACCGATGAAGCCGACAAGCACGACGATCATCAGGCCCACGACGATCGCCACCGCGCCGCGCTGGTGGGAGGGCCGGCTGCGGGCGTTGCGACGACGGGCGGGGAATCGGTTCATGGCAGGGCTTGCGCTGTAGCGTGGGGATCAGCGTCCGTTGCCGCCGCCGACGCCGATGTTGATGACATTGGTTGGTGGAGGCGTGCGGTAGCTCTCGGCCTGTCGTTCGCTGGCCTCTCGAACGGTGCGCCCATCGGCGGGTGCAATCGTCTGCGAATTTCGCGCTGGAGCGCCTGAATCGATCAGTTGCTGTGCGGTCAGGATGCGCGCATGGTCGCCGAAGCGAGCGTCCCAGACGGGCGAGGCCGTGGCGGCGCAGCCGCCGAGCGCGAGCAGGCAGATGGCGGCTGCGATGGGGGTCAGCTTGTGCATCACTTCTTCTCCTTGTCGAAGCCGCCGTCGGCCGGCGTTGGGGTGCCCGGGGCGCTGTCGTCGCGGCGGCCCTCCATTCGGCCGCGCAGCATCAGGTCGCTGCGGCTCGGGTCCACGAGGTCATCGGTCGGCAGGCGGTAGCCCACGGGCAACGGCTTCACCAGGCGCGGCGTGACCACGAAGACCAGTTCCGACCGATCGGCCTGGAACTGGGTGCTGCGAAACAGAGCACCCACCACCGGCAATTCGCCGAGGAAGGGCATGGCCTTGATGTTGGTCGTGGTGTTGTTCTTGATCAGGCCGCCGATGGCGAAGCTCTGGCCATCCATCAACTGCACCGTGGTCTCGGCCTTGCGCGAGGTGAACGATGGCAGGATCGCCGTGCCGGTGACCCCCGCGGCCACGATGCCGATGCCGTCGCGGTTGAGTTCCGAGACCTCGGGCCGCACACGCAGGTTGATTCGACCGCCGCCAAGCACTGTGGGCGTGAACTTGACCGAGACGCCGAACTCCTTTTCTTCCAGCGTGATCGTGCGGCCGCCGCTGCTGCCGTTGTCCTGCGAGACCGGGATGAAGATCTTGCCGCCGGCGAGAAAGCTGCCGGTCTGCCCGCTGATGGCCATGATCGTCGGCTCGGCGAGGATCTTCACCAGCCCGTCGTCCTTCTGCGCATCCAGGGTCAGACCGAGCGTGTTGCCCGCGGTCTTGGCTGCCGCGAGCAGTGCATTGCCGCCGGACAGAAAGTCGGCCAGCACGTTGTAGGTCCAGTTGCCATTGGTGCGCGAGCCGCTGAACTGCACGCCGAGCTTGTCGATCAAGGCCTTCGAGACCTCGGCCACCTTGACCTCGAGCATCACCTGCTGCGGCGCACCGACCTCGAGCATGTTGACGACGCGCGGGTTGCTCTTGGCGGCACTGTCGCCGCCGCTGCGTACGTACGCATTCGCGAGATCGGTCGCACGCGTCAGGGCCTCGCTATCCGAGACCTGGCCGGACAAGACGATCGAATCGAAGGCCGACGAGACCTTGATGTCCTTCTCGGCCGGCAGCAACTGGCCGAGCACCGACTGCAGCGCGGTGGTGTCCATGCCCACGACAACGTCGAAGGCGGTGCAGGTGCCGGAGCGGTCCAGCATCACGACGTTGGTCGAGCCGATGGTCTTGCCGAGCAGGTAGACCTCGGTCGGCGCCAGCAGCAGCACGTCGACGTCGGCCACGCCGGGGCGGGTGTCGACCGCGGTGGCGGTCTTGCCGGCGTCATCCTTCTTGCCGTCGGTCTCGGCCGGCCTGGCGGCGCGCGCGTTCTCGGGGTTGCCGAGCAGGATGCGCGTGACCGGCGATACCGGCCGCAGCACGGTCGACTTGCCGACCGGGATCTGCACCATCGGCGCGATGTTGACTCGTGAGCACAGCCCTGTGATCGGAGCTGGTTCGGGGCGTGTCGCAGCGGCGGGTGCCGGCTTGGCCGTGGCGGCCTGCGCAGTCGCCCCCAGTGCCTGCAGGGCAAGGCCGATCGCCATGGCAGAGCGTGCCATGACGAGGGCGCGTGAGGGCGTTGACATCGGCGATCTCCCGGTTCGTTGTCGTGATGGTTCGGTCAGAAGCACTCGGTCACCTTGTTCAACCCGCGGATGACCTCCACGCAATTGACGCGCGGTGTGGGCACCGTGGCAACGACCGTGGCAGGCCGCGCCGCCGCGCGGCGCGCCACGGGTGCGGGTGCTGAAGCCGCCGGCTTGGCCGGCTCTGGCTCGGCCTTGGCGAGGCCGAGCAACTCGGCCTTCGTCGCGCCGGTGCCCTGGGCCGTTGCCTTCGGGTCGGTCTGGTTGCGCAGCACCAGCGACAAGGTGCCCACGCTGCGGGCGAGGTCGAGCATCTCGGCGTCCTTGGGCGTGAGTTCGAGCGTCACAGCGTTGACGACCTTCGGCTTGGTCGAGTCGCGATCGGCTTCCTGGGCGACTGCGAGCACCAGGATGCGTTCGAGCACGATCTTCGAGATCGAGTGATCGCGGTCGCCGCGCTGGCCGCGCTCGTCCTGCGTGTTCACCATCACGTCGACATAGGTGCCGGGCAGCGCGAAGCCGGCCACGCCCACCACGTCATTGACGCGCACGGTCATCGCGCGCTTGCCCTCGGGCACCACGGCCGACAGGCCGCCCTTGGTGCCGATCGGCGCGAGCCGCGTTTCGGTGAGCGGCTCGCCGCGCTGGATCGACACCAGCACGACGCGGCCTTCCAGCTTGGCGGTGTCGTTGAAGGCTCCCGCGGGTGTGCTGCCTTCGGGCCAGTCGGCGAGGCGGATCATCTCTGGCGAGATGCGGCCGCCGAGCTCGATGTCGGTATTGGCCACCGCGATCCGGCCCTTTTCACCGCCCTGGTTTTGCATCCACCGCGCGGCGAGGAACACCGCTGCCAGCCCCGCGATCGCGGCGATGAACAGCATCAAGAGGCCACGTGATCTCATGCCCGACTCCCGGTTTCAGACACTGATTCGTTCAGTGCCTCGTTGCCAAAATACGCATGCCAGGCCCAGTCCAGCAGGTGCGGTGCGAGCTCTGCCGGCACGCCCATGTAGCGGGCGCGGCTCGCGATGAGGTGCAGCAAGTCGCGCGGGTAGCACGCAAGCAGCGGCCGGCCCCAGACCGCGTGGTAGTCCTTGAGCAGCCATTGCAGCGCAGCAGGGTCGTGAGGGATGCCCTCGGCCTGGCAGGCGCGCTCGAAGACGCGCGCGTACTCAGCGGGCTGCAACGGTTCGATCGCGATCTTGTGGCCGAGGCGGCGCAGGAATGCGGCGTCTTCGAGCTGGTCGGGCCGCAGGTTCGACGAGAACACCAGCACCATGTCGAACGGGATCGTGAACTTCGCGCCATTGCGCAGCATCAGGTGGTCGTGGCGGCGCTCCATCGGCACCACCCAGCGGTTCATCAGCTGGCGCGGCGTGATCACCTGGCGGCCGAGGTCGTCGACGACGAACAGGCCATTGTTCGCCTTGAAGTGCGGCGGCGCCTCGTAATAGCCGGCACGGCCGTCGAAGCTGAGGTCGAGCATCTCGAGCGTGAGCTCGCCGCCCGAGACGACGCAGGGCCGCTCGCACAGCAGCCAGCGTGCGTCTGGGCGCGCCCGGTTGTCGAGTGCGGCGCGCGGTGCGCTGTCCAGCGCGAGCACGCGATGGCACTGCGCATCGAAGACGCGGATCACCTCGCCGTGCACGCCGATCGCATGCGGGATCGCGATGGCGCCGGTCATCAGGCGTTGCAGCTCCTGCGCCAGATAGGTCTTGCCCGAGCCGGACGGCCCGTGCAGCAGCATCGGCCGCCCGGAGTTGACGGCGGTGCCCAGTAGGTCCAGCAGGCGCTCGGGGACGATCAGGTCGGCGAAGGCTCCGCGCACCTGCTGCACCGTGACGGCCTGGTTCGCCACCGATTGCGCCGCCACGCGCTCGGCATAGACGTCGAGCGGCACCGGCGCGGCGCCCACATACGAGCTGCGCATCAGCCAGTCGGCGGCGCGCGCGCGGCCGGCCTGCGTGAGATCGAACTGCACGTCGGCCTCGTGCTGACCGCGCCGCGTGACCTCGAGCAGGGTCTCGCGCCGCATGAACTGGCACACCGCCTCGACGACGGCGCTGCCCAGGCAGAGCTGGGCACTGAGCTCGGTGAGGCGCGTCAGGCCGAGCTGGAACATGCTCTTGGCGACCAGCTCGACGAGGAAGGTCGTCGACAGGCCGGTCTCTTCGATCGTCTGCGGTGCACGCGGCAGCGTGGCGCGGACGTCGCTGGCGCTGCGGCCGGGCATGGCGGGAAACTGCACGAGGCTCATCGCGCGGCCCCGTTCAGCATCGGTTGCAGCGGCCACAGCAGCGCGGCGCCGGTGCCCAGTGCGATCGCGACCGCGTAGGGCAAGCGGGCCGCAGTGGTCTGCAGCGGTGCAAAGCGTGCACCCTGGCCGCTGATGGCGCGCTGCGCCCAATCGGTCAGCATGAAGCGCACGTTGGCGATGGTCTGCGCGGCAACGCCGCGGCCGAGCATGAAGACCAGCGACAACAGGCCGCCGGCGAGCAAGGTGTAGAGCGTGGCGGCAAGCACGGTCGAGGCGCCGACGAAGGTACCGACCATTGCCATCAGCTTGACATCACCGGCGCCTGTGGCGCGCAGCAGGTAAAGAGGCAGCAGGAGCGCGAAACCCACCGCGAGGCCGGCGAGCGGGGACCACCAGGCGGGGCCTGCCAGTGGCACGGCATCCATCTTCAACACAAGGGCATGTGCAGCGACTGCGAGAACGATGCCGCTGAGCACCAGCTCATTGGGAACCCGTCGAAAACGAATATCAGCGGCAACGGCGATGGCCAACAACGCAGCCAGCAGCACATGCGGAGAAGTGGCGATCAAGAAGTACATGGCGTCGTGGGTAGCGAACTCAGACGCCGTGCCGCAGGTTCGGCATCAGAGTGCCCCCGTAATTGCGGTGGAGATGGCGGTGAACACCAAGTCGAGCTTTGACCCGACGATCGTGACGGAGGCAATGATGAAAACGGCAATCAACGCAGCGATGAGGCCGTATTCGATGGCAGTGACGCCATCGTCTTCATCAAGAATTCTTTGGGCAATTCGAATGTGTTGCATGGCCGGTCTCGCAAAGATTGTTTGATGCATCCGATAACGTCGCCGTCAAACCGTGCATCCGATATGTTGGTTTGACGGCGCAAAATCAGAGTGCGGTGGTCAGCGCGGTCGAAACTGCCGTGAAGACAAGGCCAAGCTTGGACCCAACGATCGTGACCGATGCGATGATGAACACGGCGATCAGCGCGGCGATCAGGCCGTATTCGATGGCCGTGACGGCTTCGTCGTCGCGGACAAACTTCTGGATAAAACGGGCGATTTGCATTGTTTGCTCCTAGCGATTGAGAAAGAGTCGACGCGGTGAAGCGCCTTGCTTGCGATCCGAAGGGGCCGGATCATTGCCCTGCTGGTCTGTTGCTGTGACGCCGACCAGCGAACCGCGTCTTTCTTGCTCTGCTGCCACTAAAACGCTGCAACAACCGCGCTAGACCAGTAGGCATAGAGCGCGCCGAGCGACGTTCCTGTGGCGGTGATCGCCGCAATGATCGTGACTGCGACAAGCGCGGCGATCAGGCCGTATTCAATCGCGGTCGCGCCGCTGTCGTCGGCGAGCAAATGGGTCGTTCGGTGTGCAACAGAGTTCATGACCTTTACTCTACGGATGGACCGACATGGGCGCAGCGGAGGTTGCGACCACATCGGGATGGGAACTTGATCCAGCAAGCATGGGAGCTTTGTCCCCCCGCATTTGCCTGTGACTGATGTCGACAATCGAGCTGAGCAGGTCGGCGGCGGGTTGGTGCTTCTCGATGAAGGCGGACGCGCCGAGCGCGCTCGCGCGAGCACGCGTGGCCGCGTCACCGTGGCTCGTGAGTACCAGGATGCCGGCCGTTTTCTTGAGATGTGGAATCAGCGCCAGCCCATCCTCGCCGGCGAGGTCTACGTCGAGCACCACGACCTCCGGGTGCAGCGCGGCGGCGATGCTCAAGGCCTCGGCGCCTGTGGATGCTGTGCTGATGCAGCGCAGTGGTATGGCAGCGCAGGCGATGAGCCGCGCGAGCCCTTGGCGGACGGCCAGTTGGTCGTCTACCACCAGCACGCCGACGGGGCTGATTGGCGACGCGAGTTGGCCGGACAGAGGGTGCTGCGAAGACATGGTGCATGCTAGGCAGGTGTCGGATGCCGCGCATGGGAGGAACGGGCCGGCGCGAGGGGGAGCTTGCTCCTACGCACCTTGGGCGCCTCAATAGACAAAGGGCAGGAGGCGCCAGCGCACGCGCGTCTGATACTGTCGATAGCTGCGGTCGGTCTCTGACAGCACGAACTCTTCGCGCCGAATTCGGATCACCTGCGCAACGTACAGCAGTGCCAGCACGCCGGCGTTACGCCACGAAAAATTGACGAGCAAAAAGCCGACGTGGCCAATGAGGTACCCGAAATAGATGGGGTGCCGCACGATGCGGTAGGGGCCTGCCATCACGAGGCCACGCTGCGCCGGCAACAGGCCAAAAGAACGACCCAGGAAGACTTTCGCGGTGAATTGCCAAGCCAAGCTGGCCAACTGCAGGCTGGCACCTATCCATTCGGGTGCGACTCGTGCCGTTCCCTGGTCTCCGAGTAGCGCTGCGGCTCCGCTGGCATAGATGGTCGCCACCATCGCCAGGGACGACACATCGCGCTGGATCGCGCGATGGGCGAACAGCACGAGCACCAACGTGTAGCTCTCTGAGACGAGGAGCAGCAATACAGTCCAGCGACTGTGATCCAACATCCATGCGTGTCCCCATCGAAACACGATGAATGCCAAGAGCAGCAACGCGAAAACTCGCAACAGCCATTCGGTAAGGGGGCCTTCTGCTGCGGAAACTGCAGCGGTGCCGTCTGCCGACGTGATCGAGGATGTCTTCATTCCGAACCCCAAAGTTGCTGCCACTCGGTACCCATGTTGTCGTCGGTCACAAGTTTCTGACCCACGGTCCGCGCCATCACATGAGGGCACGATTCGATCCAATCCTCAGCGACATAAGTTCTGTTCAGCCGTATCTGGTCTTCAATGGCCATCAGACGTTCCAGACCCTGGGCGTGCTCTACACGCGAGGAATCCAACATCTGTCTACCGTCGATGCGGTATCCCTCTAGCGCAATGCGCCAGCGTGCGAAGTCCCATGCGATGGGTGTCGATGAGAGCACCATGTGATTCATGAAGCGCGCGCCATGCGTGAATGTCGCGCAACCGGTGCGCTGGACGCGGCTCGAATCAGTCGTGTTGTAAAAGACGATGCCGCCAACGTTCAGGTGTGGTTTCAGCATCGCGAGGTAGTCGGTCGACAGCAGGTTGGTTGCATTGGCTCGGAAGTGATACGTCGAATTCGCAACGATCGCATCGAAACGACGTTCGGAGTTCATGCGCAACCAACGGCGACCGTCGTCGGTCACCAGCCGAACCTTCGGATTCGTCAGCACTGACGCCACGCTGGCATGGGTAGCGACCAGGCCCGCATAGCCAGGGTTGATCTCGATGATCGTGAGGGATGCCACCGCGGGGTTGTTGGCGATCACCTGCGCCCATGAACCCGAGGAAAAGCCGATCATCAGAACGTCCCGGGGCGCCGGATGAAGCAGGCTCAGCGCATAGGGCCGCACGATGCCGTTCACGTCATTGGTAAGTTCGACGTTGAAGTGCCCGTCGTACGCGCCGTTGCCAAAGACCGTGTCGCTGCGATCGACGGTCACGATGCCGCTGCGGTTCTCGACAACTTGCGCGAATGCCGTCCTCGCTTCGGAGCCACCCTTCCACTGCAGCGCCTCGAGGAGGTGACTGCTCGCGAATGGCAACGCGAGTACAGCGATGGTCGTTACTGCCACGACAACGAATGCGCGAAGCAATCGGGCGCGTGGCGTCGATGGCAGCGTCAAGCCGAGTATCAGAGCGCATGCCAGGCCTGCCGCGACCAGCAATTGGGCCAGTTGCACCGTGCCCAGGCGGTCCATCAGCACGAAGCCGGTCACTACCGACCCCGAGGCGGCGCCGAGAATGTTGGCGAGATAGAGCTGCCCGGTGCGCATGCCCGCCCGCGCGTCAGCAGGCACGCCAAGATGTGCCAGGCGGGGCAGCACGAGCCCCCATTCGCGCGCCAGCAAGTACACGAACAATAGGCCGACACCGAGGATTGCGCCATTCAGCCAAGCGAGGTGATCGAGCACGGGCAGGAACAGAAATCCCACCACGCTGGCCGCCCACAGACTGCGCATCGCTCGATGGATCAGCGCGTCGCCGTCGGAACTGGTGCAGGCCTCGCCAGCGATGCGGGCGCCGGATGCCAGGCCGACCAGAAAGGCGCCCAACGTGGTCGCGAAGGCGAACGGACTGCTGCCCGTGGCAAAGGACATCGTGCGGAAGAAGAAAATCTCATAGGACAAGGACACCAGCCCACCGGCACACGACATCGCCAGCACGACCGGAAATGACAAAGCGGGCCGCGATGCGCTCTGGATGGGCGGCGGATCGGACAAAGCGAGTTGCATACGTGCACGATCGAAGCGATGCGCGGCGATTGCACCCAATGCGACTGCGGCATTGAACCCCACGGCGACCCACACCGAACCTTGCATGCCGAGGACGGGAAACAGGAGGACGGCGCAGGCAAGGCAAGCGGCGCCGGCGCCGAGGGTGTTGAAGTGGTAGAGCTGCCCGACGACAGCGCCGACGTTGCCGAAGCGGCGTACGAGGTGCCCGACGATCAACGGCAGCGTGGCTCCCATCAGCAACGTTGGCACGATCACCAGCCCCAGCGTGGTCAACGCAGTCAGTGGCAAGGAGGCGCCGAGAACCCAATCGCCGACACGCTCGAATATGAACAGCGAGTACAGGCCGAAAGCGCCCGTAACCGCCTCGATCGTCGCGAGCAGCAGCAGCAGCGGCAGGGCGCGATGCTTGGAAAGCCAGCCGCCGGCCAGGGCGCCAAAGCCCAGGCCCAGCATGAACGCGGTCACGACGATCGTGACCGACTCGATGTTGACGCCGAAGATTCGGAACAACGCCCGCTGCCACACAAGTTGATAGACCAGTGCTGGAAAGCCGGAGAAGAAGAACAACGTGTACAAGACGCGAGTGTTCAGACTTGGCTCAACGCTTTCCCGCAGTCCTGAATTGGAGAGCGTTGCAGCATTAACGCTCATTGACGGCAGCCTTCAGCACGGGCAGGCCGGCGGACATTGAATCGATCGTTGCGCGGGATCGTTGCGCATGATGGCGGTCGACTGCGATCAGCACAGCCGCGAGTGCGATGCCGGCCAACACATCGACGAGGTAATGACCACCTTCGATTGGCGTCGATGCAAGCATTGCCGCATTGAGAACGACGAACAGTGGATAGGCATGCGTGCTGCGCATGACATAGATCAGGAGCACAGCCATTGCTGAATGCAGCGAAGGAACCGAAATCAAGCCTTGCATACGATTCAGAACGATCTCATGCAGTCGACCGTCGCGCAGCGGCTCGAAATGGGACAAGGACGACAGGTCGAAGGCGCTGCCGACGGCGTAGTGCTTCCAGGCACCGGCCGCCGGAAACGGACCTGAAAGAAGGACGACCATCAAGGTCGCCGCAATGAACAAGCGCATGAACTCCTCGAGGCGGGCCGGCCGCGCAGTGAAGCCAAGGAACAGGACGACTGCGACCAGCTGTGCGAGTCCGCTGTAGTAGGCGGCGCGCAATACCGCTTGAACGTGGGTGTGATCCATGAGCCACGCGTGCAGGCTGACCCAATCAAAGCCGAGCGCGCGGTCCCAGGATGCGAGCGACGCATCGACCAAAGGGGCGTTGGTGCTGACAACCAGATAACTTAGCGCCGCACCTGCAGCCTGAAATGCAATCAGCAATGCCGCACCGAGTACCGTGGTGCGAATGCGCAGGTCGCGTCGATAGCGTGCCAACGACAGCGGCAGGAACAACGCGACGATGGCCACAGCAATCAGTGCCACCGGTCGCCACGGCAACGACCATCCACCGAGCACCAGCCACATCGCATCGATCGCTACCACGATGAATGTGAGCGTCCGTGCCGTGCCAAGGCGTGTAGCCGACGCGCGCACGAACGATCGCACGAGTCCTGTGTTGAGCATGTTGTCCCTGCTGCCAAGCCGAAGATCGACCAAAGCTTTCTGCCCGCGGTGCCGCGGTACCAGATGCCCTGTGCGATGTTCGGCCGAACGCGAGGCTACGGCCATGGGAGGAACGGAGGCGCTGACCTGGGAGCTTGCTCCCCCCGCGAATGCGGACGGCGCGGGCGGATCAGCTCGCGCGTCGCGCCGGCTGCGGCGTGTCGTCTGCGAACCCGTGCGAGCTTGCGTACACATGCAGCTCGAGGCGGCCGCGCACGCCGAGCTTGCTGTAGATCGTGGTCAGGTGGTTGCGCAGCGTGTGTTCGCTCATGTGGAGCGCCCCCGCCACGCTCAGCTGCTTGGCGCCGGAGCTGCGCAGCATCACCGTGACGATTTCGCGCTCGCGGGGCGTCAGGCTGGCGATGCGTTGCGCCTCGGGATCGATCTTGCGCGGCGGTGTGGCGGCTGGGGTGTCGGTGAGCAAACCGAACACTTCGCCGAGCAGCGACCGGTGCAGCCAGATCTCGCCGCCGTGCACTTTCTCGATGGCGCGAAGGATCACCTCCGCGGGCTCGGACTTGTGAACGACGCCCCGCGCACCTTTCATCACGGCGGAACGGTGGGCGTCGGTGTCGTCGGATCCGGTGAGCACGAGGACGCGGCCCGGGCAGCGCTGCCGCAGATCGGCCAGCGACGCGGCGGCGTCTTCGCCGCCCAGGTTGAGGTCGAGCAGGATCACGTCGGCCTGCGCGGTGGCGCCATGGCCCATCAGCTCGGCGCGCGAGCGGGCCGAGCCGATCACTTCCATGCGCGAGGGCGAGGCGCCGATCAGCCGGCTCAGGCCCCACAGCGTGATCTCATGGTCCTCGGCCAGAAACACCTGGATCGGGCGTTGGGGCTGCGACTGCGCCATGGGGGACTTTTCAGTGTTATTCATTGGGATCACGGCGCCAGCTCCTCTAGACGGGAATGCAGATGACCAACTCGGTGTTGCCGCTGTCGCCAACGCCGATGTGCAGGGTACCGCCCAATTCGGCCGCGCGCTCGCTGAGCGAGGTGGGCCGGTACTGCTCCCCCGTGCGACCTGACACGATCGGCGAGTCGTCGCGCACCACCAGCCGGATCGCTGCGGGCTCGGCCGTCAGGGTGATCCAGACGTGGCGCGCAGTAGTGTGCTTGCGGATGTTGTTCAACGCTTCATTGATCATGTGGAAGAGCGCGCCCGCCAGGGCTCGCGTCGTCGGAAGCGTGTCGGGACAGTCCACTGCAACATCGATGCCAAACAGCAGCCCGAAGCGCCGCACCTGGCGCCGCACCGCGGGCACGAGCGCGTCGTCGCCGCGGGCGCTGCCGGTGCGCAGGCCTGAAATGAGTTCGCGCAGGGACGCGACTTCGCCGTTGACGAGCTCGGCCAGCGCGTCGACCTCGGCACGTGCCGGGTTGTCCGGGGCGATGCGCAGCGCCACACATTCGACGGCGTACTTGAGGCCGAGGTACGGCTGGATCGCGCTGTCGTGCAGGTCGCGCCCGATGCGGGCACGCTCGTGGCCCGCCGATTCGTCCTGCAGCTGGTCGACAAGCGTGGCCTGCTCGATCACGCGCAGCAGCTCGGGCGCAGCACCGGCGAGCGCCGCCAGATCCTGGCGTGAACTGAGTCGGCTCGTGTAGCCGACGACGAAGTGCCCGTGCCGGCGCGCGTAGCGGGTCAGGGGCACGACATGCAGGCTGTTGACATCGAGCGTGCCAGCCAGATCCGTGAGCACGGTCGAGAGGCCGCGTGGCACGGCCAGCTTTGCGTGGTGCAGCCGGGTACGTGGGCGCGGATCCCACCAGCGGCGCATCACGTGGCTCAATGAGCAGTCCGGCATGTGCACGAGCAGCGATTCGAGATAGGCATGGGCGTCGGCCTTGGCGCGGAAGCTGCCGTCGTCGCGCGTGTCGAAGGCCGCCGGGGCGCCGCGCGAGCTGGGCAGCACGAGCGCGACCACGTCGGCGAGGGTGCCGCCGCGCAGGCGCTCGACGAGCTCGGTGCGGATCGCCTCGAGGCCGCGGCGCGGGTCGAGGCGCGCCTCGAGATCGTCGAGCAGCGACAGCCGGCGGCGCAGCACGCTCATGGGTCTCGCCAGCACGGCGGCCGCAGGCACCAGAGTCAGCACGAGCAAGGCGGGCAGGGCGCGGCGCCAGCCCTGGTGCATGGCCAGCATCAGTTCGCTGGAGCTGTCGAACAGCAGGCCGACGGCCGCGGCGAACGCAATCAGCACGCCCCGCGAGACGCCGTAGCCGATGCTCGCGAGCACGACGGGGTGCACGAGCGTGACGATCATCATCGTGGTGCCGGCGGTGAAGAGCTTCATCGTCACGCACGACCAGGCGACGTCGATCCAGTAGGGCCACAGGCCGATGACGGTGGCGCGCTCGGTGGCTTCCATCCACAACAGCCACCCGGCCCAGGCGCAGTACACGAGCAGCAAGGCCACCGGGACGATGGCCAGGCGCTCTTCGTTGACGATCAGCAGCGTGGTGCACAGCAGCGCGGTGACGACACGGATGCCTGCTGAAAACCGCCGCATTTCTCCCGACGGCCCGCCATGGGCCTGTGAGGCACTCGCCAACTCATCGATCAAACCCGTCATGGGTTGCCCGCCTTTGTTCGTTGTTATTCGCTCGAACTGGCGCAGTCTGCCTACGGTCTTTCGCGCTTGGCATCCCCCGAATGCACGACGAATCGGGTGTTTTTGCCGGGATTCGTGAACATTTCCGGTTTGCGAACGTCGTCAGCAACGGAGCGCGCATTTCGCCGGCGCTTCGCGACCACCAGCGGTCGTGCCTTGAGCGGCCCGTCCACAGCCCGATGCCAGCGGCGATGATGCACAACGCCCTCAGCAGGGCAGTGTCGGGCGCGAGGCGTGCCGCTACTTCGGCACCGCCAGCCGCAGCCCACTCGCGATGCTCGCGACGGCGGCGAAGCCCGCGCCCAGCCACAGGGCCGTTGCCGACCCATGCACGCCGGCGAAGCTGAAGCACAGCGCGGTCAGCGCTGCGCCGATGGTCTGGCCGAGCAGCCGCGAGGTCGCGATGATGCCGCTTGCGCCACCCGCGCGGTTCGGCGGCGCGCTCGACATCAAGGCCTTCAGGTTCGGCGACTGGAAGAAGCCAAAACCGGCGCCGCACACCGCCATCCGAAGGCAGATGTCGATCACGCTCGGGTGCACCGGCAGCATCGCCAGCGAGGCCATGCCGACGCTCAGGATCGCCAGACCGACGCCGCCCAACCGGCCCGGCGCGTGGCGGTCGGACAGGCGCCCCGCGAGCGGCGCCGCGAGCGCGACGACGATCGACCACGGCGACATCAGAAAGCCGGTCTCGACCTGATCGCGGTGCAGCACCGCCTCGAAGAAGAACGGCAGCGACACGAACGCGAGCCCCTGCGCGGCGAAGCTGCAGATTGCCGTCAACGACGACAGCGCGAACGCCGGCCGCCGAAACAGATCGATCGGCAGGATCGGCGACGGGTGCCCGGCCTCGCGCCGGATCAGCAACGCGCCGAACACGACCGCTACCGCGAGCGCGCTCAACACCCACGCGGCCGGTTCGCGCTGCCCGGCCGAGCCGAGCGCGAGGATCAGCGCCGTGAACGCCACCACACTGAGGCCGGCCGCGACCGCATCGAAGCCATGCGAGCCGCGCTCGGAGTGCGGCAGCGACGGCACGGCGACCGCCAGCGCGATCAGCCCGAGCGGCACGTTGATGCCGAACAGCCACGGCCACGACGCGACGCTGAGCACCAGCGAGGCCACCGTCGGCCCGACCGCGAAGCTGACGCCGACCACCAGCGCGTTCATGCCGACGCCGCGGCCGAGCCGGTGCGGCGGATAGATGAAGCGCAGCAGCGCCACGTTGACGCTCATGATGCCGCTCGCACCGAGACCCTGGAGTGCGCGCGCCGCGGCGAGCGTCGGCAGGCTCGTCGCCAGCGCGCAGACCAGTGACGCGAACGTGAAGAGTGCGAGGCCGCCGATGTAGACGCGGCGGTGCCCGATGATGTCGCCGAATGCCGCCAGCGGCAGGATCGTTGCAATCATCGCGAGCTGGTACGCGTTGATGACCCAGACCGACGCGGCCGGCGCCGCGCGCAGGTCGGCCGCGATCGCGGGCAGCGCGGTGTTGGCGATCGCGGTGTCGAGCGTGGCCAGCGCCACGGCGATCAGGATGGCGGCAAGCGCGCGGTGGTCGCGGCCGCCCAGGCCGCGATCCGCGGTGGGGCGTTCGAGCTGGGGCGAGGTGTCGGCCGGTCGCATGCGGGCAGCGACCGGGTCGGCGCTCCAGGAGATGTCAGAGCCGACATGCTAGCGCGTCAGCCCGTGAACGGGCTGGCCACCGCGAACCACAGCCCGATGCCGGTGGCGATGATGAACGCGCCGTCGATGACGCCCACACCGAGGAAGTACTTGGTCTGCAGCTCCGGGATCAGCTCGGGCTGGCGCGCCGCGCTCTCGAGGAACTTCATCGTCGCCAGACCGATGCCGATGCAGGAGCCGAATGCCGGGATGCCGATCAGCAGTGCGACGGCGATGGGGACGAGGTTGGTGGACATGGACGGGCCTTTCTGCAGTGGATGAATCGCTTCGGTGTGCAGCCAGTGTCGTCAGCCCTGCACCGCAAAGCGATGACCTCCGAGGTCATCGGATGCGGATCAGTTCAGAGCTGAAACCCCAGCCACAGCACCAGCCCGTCAGCCATGTCGCCGAGCAGGCCGGGCGTCTTGGGCAGCGTGCGCTGTGCCGACGCGAGCTCGGCATCGAGCCACTCGCCGAAGCGGTTCACGACAGCGGGCTCGTGGAAGGCCATCATCAGCTCGTAGTTCAGGAACAGGCTGCGGCTGTCGAGGTTGGCCGAGCCGGCCAGCGTGAGCACGTCGTCGACGACGACGAGCTTGGCGTGCAGCATCTGCGGCGCGAGCCAGATGCGCCCGCCGGCCGCGGCCAGTGCCCGCAGCGCGCGGCGCCGCGCCAGATCCGACATGCGGTGATTGGAGCGTGCCGGCAGCAGCAGATCGACGACCACGCCGCGCCGCGCCGCCATGCACAACGCCATCAGCAGGGCCGTGTCGGGTACGAAGTAGGGCGTGACGATCGCGAGGCGGCTGCGCGCGCGGTAGGCAGCGGTGACCAGCAGCGCGTGGAGCGTGTCGTCGAACTGATCGGGGCCGGAGGCAATCAGCTGCGCACCGTGGCCGGGCTCGATGGCGATCGGCGTGTCGTCGTGAGCGGCCGCAAAACGCCGACCGTTCGCGAACGCCCAGTCGTGCTCGAACAGCGCCACGGCCTGCTGCACGACCGCGCCGCGCAGGTCGAAGCTGAGGTCGCGCCACGCCGGCGTGCCGGGCCCGCCCTCGAAGTATTCGCACGCGATGTTGCGGCCGCCACTCCAGAGCCGGCGCGCCTCGTGTGCCGCGTCGGCGACGAGGATCTTGCGGTGATCGCGCAGGTTGGTGCGGCCTTTCAACGGCGAGTGCAAGGGCGGCACGAAGCGCGTCACCACGCCGCCGGCATCGGTCAAGGGCCGCAGGCTGGGGCTGCCGGCCATCAGGCGGCCGAGGCCGTCGAGCATCAGGCGCACGCGCACGCCGGCGCGCGCCTTCGCGCACAAGCGCTCGATCAGTTCATGGCCGACGGCATCGCGGCCGATGATGAAGGTGCACAGGTCGATCGAGTGCTGTGCGCCGTCGATGACAGCCCAGAGCGCATTCAGGGCCGCGCGGCCATCCGCATGCAGGTGCAGATCGGTGAACGCTGCCGGCGCGGCCTGGCCCATCGCCAAGGCGGTCTGGATCGCCCAGGCGCGTTCGTCCTCGGGGTCGCTCGGTGCCGGCGGTGTGAGCCGAAGCGGCTGGCCGCGCGGGCGCGCCTGCTTGCGCGAGCCGAAGGTCAGGAACGTGGGCAGCGCCACATAGGGCATGAGCAGGATGAACAGCACCCACGCGATCGCGGCGGTCGGGTGGCGGCGCTGCTGCAGGACGTGGGCGGTGACGACATAGGCCATCACCGCCAGCAGCGTGACCAGGCCGTGCAGCGTCAGCCAATAGGCGAGGGTCAGGCCGGCGAACATGGGCCGTGACCTTAACGCATGTGTGTTCATCGGCCCGCCCGGATAATCGGGCCGACCCGTCGGAGATACACATGAGCAGGACACTTCGCGACATCATCGGCACCGAGCTGCCGCTCATCCAGGCGCCGATGGCCGGCGTTCAGGGCGCCGCGATGGCGATCGCGGTGAGCAACGCCGGTGGCCTCGGCTCACTGCCCTGCGCGATGTTGACCGCCGACACGATGCGTGCCGAGCTTGCGCTGATTCGCGCGCAGACGCCGCACCCGTTCAACGTCAACTTCTTCTGCCACACGCCGGCGAAGCCCGACCCCGAGCGCGAGGCGCGCTGGCGGGCGGCGCTCGCCCCGTTCCATGCCGAGCACGGCATCGATTCGTCGCGCATCGCCGCGGGTGCGGCCCGGGCGGCATTCTCGAACGACGTGGCCGACGTGCTCGCCGAATTCAGGCCGCCGGTGGTGAGCTTCCACTTTGGCTTGCCCGCGCCAGACCTGCTCGCGCGCGTGCGTGCCTGGGGCGCGAAGGTGCTGGCCTCGGCGACCACCGTGGACGAGGCGCGCTGGCTTGCTGCACACGGCGCCGATGCGATCATCGCCCAGGGCGTGGAGGCCGGCGGCCACCGCGGCATCTTCCTCACCGACGACCTGACGACGCAGGTCGGGCTGTTCTCGCTGTTGCCGCAGATCGTGCGAGCCGTTGACGTGCCGGTCATCGCGGCGGGCGGCATCGCGGATGCGCGCGGCGTGGCCGCGGCGATGGCACTCGGTGCGGCCGGCGTTCAGGTCGGCACTGCGTATCTGCTGTGCCCGGAGGCGACGACGAGCGCCGTGCACCGCGCCGCACTGAAGAGCGAGGGCGCGCGCCACACCGCGCTGACGAATCTGTTCACCGGCCGGCCCGCGCGCGGCATCGTCAACCGCGTGATGCGCGAGCTCGGTGCCATCAGCGCCGTGGCACCGGCATTCCCGCTCGCGACCGCGGCGATCGCACCGCTGCGCGCCAGCGCAGAGGCACGAGGCCGCGACGATTTTTCGCCGCTGTGGTCGGGTCAGAACGCGAGCGGATGCAGGGAGATTCCCGCCGCACAGCTCACACGCGAGCTGTGTAACGCGCTGCAATAGATCAACTGCGCTTGGCCATCACCAGCACCGGTTGCTCGCGCCACAGCTGCGGGAATGTGGTCTTGAGGTTTGCGATCTTCGGCAAGTCGAAGCGCGCGATGTAGCCTGATTCGGGGTGCAGCGTCGCGTAATCCTGGTGGTAGGCCTCGGCCGGGTAGAAGGTCATCGCAGGCGTGACCTGCGTGACGATCTTCGCCGGGAAGACCTTGGCCGCGTCGAGCTGCGCGATGTACTTCTCGGTCACCGTCTTCTGCGACGCACTCGTCGGGAACACCGCCGAGCGGTACTGCGTGCCGCTGTCAGGGAACTGGCGGTTCAGCTGGGTCGGGTCGTGCGCGACCGAGAAGTAGATCTGCAGCAACTGCGCGTAGGTGATCTGCTTCGGATCGAAAGTGATCTGCACCGCCTCCGCATGGCCGGTCAGGCCCGAGCCGACGACCTCGTAGACGGCCGTCTGCTTCGCGCCACCGGCATAGCCGGAGACGGCCTGGATCACGCCCTTGGTGTGCTGGAACACGCCCTGCACGCCCCAGAAGCAGCCGCCGGCGAACACCGCGACCTCCTGCGACCCGCTTGCCTCGGTGACCAGATCGGCGCCGGGCGCCGGGATCTTGATCGCCACTTCGGCCGCGGCGCTGGGGCTGAACCGGGTGGTCGCCAGCGCAGCGAGCGCCAGGGCGCCGCCGAGCGACAAGGCACGGCGGGTTCGATCTGCAGGATGGGTGGTCATGGCGAGCCTCGTGTTTCGACCGCAGTATGTCGCGGTGCCGCCAGCACTTCTTACGGCTTGTAGTTCGCCCCCGGCGGCGGCGCGGTGAACAGCTTGGCGGCGCGGCCCTTGAGCTCGAGCAGCTCGCTGGGCGTGACCGAGTAGCTGCCGGACATCACGTCGACCTCGACGCGGAACTCGACTTCCTTCTTGCCGTTCGAGAGCAGTCCCGAGGTGAACTCATAGGTCTCGTCTTCGGCCGGCAGGCCGAGCGCGGCCTTGTCGTGGTCCAGGTACTCGACTTGGCGGATCTCGCCGCTGGCGAGGTCCAGCATGCCGGTGGACTCGATCACGGAGTCGGAGAGTTCGTCGAACATCTTGATGGGAAGCTTCAGGTCCACAGGCAATTCCAGGCTGGCGCGGTGCGCCGGGCAAGGCCAGGATTTTAGACGGTCGCGCGCGGTGGAACGCGCCTTTGCCGATCAGACGTTGCTGGTGGCCCGAACCTCGTCGATCGTCGTCACGCCCGCCAGCACCTTCTCGATGCCGTCCTGCCGCAGCGTGCGCATGCCTTCGTTCAGCGCGGCGTGCTGCAGCGCCTCGGCGCGTGCACCGGTCTGTACCAGGCGGCGCAGTTCGCGGCCGATCACCATCATCTCGTGCAGCCCGGCGCGGCCCTTGAAGCCGGTCTGGTCGCAGGCCGGGCAGCCGGGACTGGCGTGCAGCATCAGGCGGCCGTCGCGGCTGTTGCGCTGCATCCAGCCGGCGAGCACGGCGTCGCGGCTGATCGGCGGCTCCTCGCCGAATGCATGCATGTAGTCGGCCAGCAGTTCGTCGGTCTCGTCCGGCGTCGCCGCGCGCGTCTTGCGGCACTGCGTGCACAGCCGGCGCACCAGGCGCTGCGCCAGCACGGCGAGCAGCGAGTCGCCGAAGTTGAACGGGTCCAGGCCCATGTCGAGCAGCCGCGTCACGGTCTCGGGCGCGCTGTTGGTGTGCAGCGTGCTCAGCACCAGGTGGCCGGTCAGCGAGGCTTCGACGGCCATCGCGGCGGTTTCGGCATCGCGGATCTCGCCGACCATGATCACGTCCGGATCAGCACGCAAGAACGCGCGCAAGGCTTTCGCGAAGGTCCATTCGATCTTCGGGTTGACCTGCACCTGGCGCAGTCCGGGCTGGGTGATTTCGACCGGGTCTTCGGCGGTCCAGATCTTGCGCTCGGGCACGTTGATGTGGCTGAGCGCGGAGTGCAGCGTGGTGGTCTTGCCGGAGCCGGTCGGGCCGACGCACAGCACCATGCCGTAGGGCCGCTCGACCGCGGTCTTCAGGCGTGCCAGGTTCTCCGCCGAGAGGCCGATCCGGTCCAGCGGAATCGGTTTGGCCGAGGCCAGGATGCGCAACACCACGTCCTCGAGCCCGCCGTTGGTGGGGATGGTGGCGACGCGCAGTTCGAGCTTGTGCTGAGGCGAGAACTTGGCAAAGTTGATCTTGCCGTCCTGCGGTTTTCGTCGCTCGCTGATATCGAGGTCGCACATGATCTTGACGCGTGCGATCAGGGCATTGCGATAGTTCGGCGGGAGCTCGAGGTGGGTGCGCAGGATGCCGTCCTTGCGGAAACGCACGCGGATCTTCTCGCGGCCCGGGTAGCTTTCGATGTGGATGTCGGAGACGCCTTCCTTGTGCGCCTCGATGATCATGTTGTTCAGCAGCCGCACCAGCGAGTTGTCGGACTGCTCGATCGGCTTGTCGTCATCGGGGCTGGCGCGATCGAGCTGCTCCTTTTCGAGCGTCTCGACCAGCTTGCCGGTGTCGTTCAGGTCGAAGTTCAGCGGGATCGATGCGTCGTCGATCACCGCGCGCAGGCCGTTGGCCGCGCCGATCTTCTCGTAGGCCTCGTGCAGCGCGGCCTCGATCGAGCGGCTGTGCGCAAGCACCGGCACGACCTTCATCGAGGCGCTGAACTCGACCTCGTCCACCGCGGCGCGGCGCCGCGCCGGGTCGTCCAATGCGACAACGAGGCGGCCGTCGCGCACCAGCAGCGGCATGATCTTGAGCCGCATCGCGACCGAATAACTCAGCTTGCGCAGCGCTTCGGCCTCCACCGGGAAGGTGTCCAGGTCCACCAGCGGGTAGCCCATCTTGCGCGCCAGCGCGAGTTGCAGGTCCTCGCGCGAGACCACGCCCATGCGCACCAGCACTTCACCCAGCGGAACGCTGCGGTCGAGCTTCTGCTGCGCGAGCGCGTCGGCCAGCTGCGCCTCGCTGACCAGGCCCATCGAGGTAAGCGCCGCGCCGATGCGCACCATCGGCATCCTGGCTTGGCGCTCGATCGCCGCCAGCAGTTGCTCTGGCGTGACGACCTGGCGCGTGACGAGAATGTCGCCGAGCCTGGCGCCGCGCAGGGTGGCCTGAGCGTCAACGGCCTGATCGATCTGCTGCGTCGTCGCGCTGTTCTGCTCGACCAGCAGCTCGCCGATGCGCGAGCCGATGTCGAAGCTCGTGTAGCTGCCGTGCGGCACGAACATGCGCGTGACGCTGCCGTCATCGTCTGCATCGGGCGCACAGCACGGTGGGAACAGGAACAGGCCGAGCTCGGTCTCGACGTGGCCGATCGTCTCGCCCTCGATCTCTGCACCGCCGGCCAGCGTCAGTGTCCAGCCCGAAAGCGCGCGGTGGTTGAGCAGCGACGCGTGCAGGTCTCCGGCCGCGGGCGGTCCGGGCCGCAGCGGCGTCGTCAGCGTCAGCGACTGGAACTGGTCGAAGCGCAGCGGCAGCGTCGTGCGCGCTGGCGGCAGCTGCACATGCGCGACGCCCTCCTCGGGCACGAAGAAGGTCAGCCGGCCGTTGGTCGTGTTGCCGTTTCGGCCGACGATCTTGCACGGCATCGGGTCGGTCTGCGGTGTGGCCACCGGGTAGCTGGCGTAGGGTGGCGTGGGCCAGCAGAAGGCCTCGCGGGTCGGCTTGTCGGCCGAGCGGGCGGCGGCGCGTGCCGGTGGGAGCTGGTCGAGCGGGACGGCCAGCGTCGTCGCCTCGTCGAACGCGCGCAGCAGCGCCGGGCGCGCGCTCGCGTCAACGTCCCATTCCAGCGGTGTCAGCATCTCGGCCACGGCAGTCTCCCTTGCGCTTGTCGGCGCTTTTTCACCCGGGTATCTTGGGACCTCGGAAGACCGCACGGTGTGCGGAAATGCGGCGCGCCAACCCGGTTGTTCTGCTGATCGCTTTCGATGAACAAGTGTTCGGCTAAAATACGGCCGTGAAACTGAAAGACGACGAGAAGCTCCGGGCCATCGCGAAGGCCACGTTCGTGCTGGTCGAGCAGACCGGCCTGAGCGGGCTGACGATGGCCGCGATCGCGCGCGAGGCCGGTCTGGCCACCGGCACGCTGTACGTCTATTTCAAGTCCAAGGAAGAGTTGCTGGTCGAACTCTACGAGCAGGCCAAGACGGTGGTCGCGGCGCGACTGATGGAACGCGATGACCCGGCGTCGCCGTTTCGCAGCCGCTTCCAGCGCATGTGGATGAACTGGCTCGACAACCGGCTCGCACACTATGCCGAGATGGTCTTTGTCGAGCAGTACTACAACTCGCCTTGGTTCACCGAAACCAGCCGCAACTTGTCGGAACGGTTGTGCAAGGACTGGACCGATGTGATCGAGGCCGCGAAGGCGCAGCAGATCCTGAAGGACGTGCCGACGGTGCTGCTGATGAACAGCTTCGGCGGCTCGGTGCGCGAGACCGCGAATCTGTTGCGATCGGGCGGATTGACCCGCACAGAAGCCCATCTGGCGATGGCGTTCGGCCTCTGCTGGGACGGCATGAAGGCCTGAGTCGCTTGACCAGACAGGCGCCGTGATCTATCGTTTAACCGAATAATTGTTCGCTATCCAACAGCAGGAGACCTCGCGATGAGCACGCTACACATCAATGGTCGGGACGTCGCCGTCGACGCCGACCCCTCCACACCCATCCTCTGGGCCCTGCGCGACACGCTGGGCATGACCGGCACCAAGTTCGGTTGTGGTGCGGCGCTGTGCGGTGCCTGCACGGTGCACCTGAACGGCCAGGCGATCCGCTCCTGCGTGACGCCGATCTCGGCGGCCGCGGGCCAGAAGATCACGACGATCGAGGCCGTCACCAGTGGCGGCGACAAGGTCGGCAAGGCCGTGCACGAGGCCTGGGTCAAGCACGACGTAGCGCAGTGCGGCTACTGCCAGAGCGGCCAGATCATGTCGGCCACCGCCTTCCTGAAGAGCGTCCCGCGCGGCAAGCAGCCGACCGAGGCCGAGATCGATTCGGCCATGGCGGGCAACATCTGCCGCTGTGGCACCTACGCGCGCATCCGTGCCGCGATCACCGATGCCGCCAAGGCACTGGCCTGAAGGAGCCGACCCCATGCATTTCGATCAAACCACCTTCGAGTTGCCCAAGCACCTGCAGGCGATGCTCGCCCGTGACAACGCGCTCGCGGCGCCGGAGGGCCTGCCGCGGCGCAGCTTTCTGAAGCTGAGCGCCGTCAGCGGCTTCGCGCTCGGCGCGTTCCCACTCGCGACGATGGCACAGGACGCCGCCAAACCCGCCGGTTTGAAGCCGCTCCAGCAACCGTCGGCCTTCGTCCACATCGCCAAGGACGGCACGACCACGATCACGATCAACCGGCTCGACTTCGGCCAGGGCGTGCAGACCTCGCTGCCGATGATCCTGGCCGACGAACTCGACGCCGACTGGTCCAAGGTCAAGAGCGTGCACGGCAGCAGCGACCCGGCCTACATCGACCCGGTGTTCGGCATGCACATCACCGGCGGCTCGGGCTCGATCGCGCACTCGTACACCCAGTACCGCGAACTCGGCGCGCGCACCCGCGCGATGCTGGTCGGTGCCGCGGCGGCGCAATGGAAGGTCGATGCGGCCACCCTGCGCACGCGCAACGGCGTCGTCATCGGCCCGGGCGGCAAGCAGCTGACCTACGGCGAACTGGCCGACGCGGCGATGAAGCTGCCGGTGCCCGAGACCGTCACACTGAAAGACCCGAAGGACTTCCGCTTCATCGGCCGCCCCACCGGGCGGCTTGATGCGAAGGCCAAGTCCAGCGGCCACCAGGCCTATGGCATCGACGTGCGCCTGCCCGGCATGCTGACCGCGGTGATCGCGAAGCCGCCGGTGTTCGCTGCAAAACTGAAATCGGTCGATGACAGCGCTGCGAAGGCGATCAAGGGCGTGAAGGCCGTGCTGCGCGTCCCGGTCGACCGCGGCGGCGAAGGCGTGGCCGTGATCGCCGACGGCTACTGGGCGGCGAAGCAGGGCCGCGACGCGCTCAAGCTCGAATGGGACAGCAGCGGCGTCGAGAAGGTCGACAGCGTGAAGCAGCTCGCGCAGTACCGCGAGCTGGCGGTCAAGCCGGGCGCGCGCAAGTACGACGCCGATGTCTCGAAGCTCGCCGGCGCCACCCACACGATCAACGCCGAGTTCGTGTTCCCCTACCTCGCGCATGCGCCGATGGAGCCGCTGAACTGCACCGTGGCCATCACCGGTGACCAGGCCGAGCTGTGGCTGGGCTCGCAGATGCCGGGCCTCGACGGGTTCGCCGCGTCCAAGGTGCTGAACGTGCCGCCGGCGAACGTGAAAGTCAACGTGCAGATGGCCGGCGGCGGCTTCGGTCGCCGCGCCATCGCGAGCAGCGACTACGTGGTCGAGGCCTGCACCGTCGCGAAGGCGGCGCAGAGCGCAGGCCTCAAGGCGCCGATCCGCACGCTGTGGAGCCGCGAGGACGACATCAAGGGCGGCTACTACCGCCCGATGCATCTCCATACCGCGAAGATCGGCTTCGATGCACAGGGCCAGATCGCCGCGTGGGACCACGTGATTGTCGGCCAGTCCATTGTCTCGGGCACCCCGTTCGAGCCGATGATGGTGAAGGACGGCATCGACAGCACCGCGGTCGAAGGCATGAAGGAGCCGTACGAGATCCCGATGCGTCTGACGGTGCATCACCCCAAGGTCAACGTGCCGGTGCTCTGGTGGCGCAGCGTCGGTTCGACCCACACCGCGTTCGTGATGGAGACACTGGTCGACGAGATCGCGCGCACCACGAAGCAGGACCCGGTCGCCTACCGCATGAAGCTGATCGGCAGCGAGCACCCGCGCCACAAGGCGGCGCTGCAACTGGCGGTCGACAAATCCGGCTACGGCAAGAAAACGCTCGCCGCGGGCCGCGCCTGGGGCGTGGCAGTGCACGAGTCGTTCAACTCGGTGGTCGCATACGTCGTCGAGGCCTCGGTGAAGGACGGCACGCCGACGCTGCACAGCGTCACGGCCGGAGTGCACTGCAACCTCGTCGTCAACCCGAAGACCCTGGAAGCGCAGGTGCAGGGCGCGGCGCTGATGGGCCTGTCGATGTGCCTGCCGGGCGCCGCGATCACGCTGAAGGACGGCGTGGTCCAGCAGAGCAACTTCAGCGACTACCCGGTGCCGCGCATCACCGACATGCCGCAGATCGCGGTCTTCACTGTGCCCAGCGGCGATGCGCCCACCGGCATGGGCGAGCCCGGCCTGCCGCCGCTCGCGCCGGCGTTCGCCAACGCGGTGGCCAGTTTGACCGGCAAACCCCTGCGCGAGCTGCCGTTCAACGTGCAAGTGGCATGACTACGCCTTCATCTGCTGCGGCAGGAAAGTGACGATCTGCGGGAAGGCGTAGAGCAGCACGACCATCGCGACCATCAGCAGGAAGAAGGGGAAGGCCGCACGCGCGATGTAGACGATGCTGCGTTGGGTCATCCCCTGCATCACGAACAGGTTGAAGCCGACCGGCGGCGTGACCTGCGCCATCTCGACGACGATGACGATGAAGATGCCGAACCACAGCGGGTCGATGCCGGCCTTCTGCACCGTCGGCATGATCACGCCCATCGTCAGCACGACCATCGAGATGCCGTCGAGGAAGCAGCCGAGCACGACGTAGAACGCGGTCA